>NZ_JACYTW010000007.1:0-104217 GCF_014841395.1 Plantibacter sp. CFBP 13570
CGGCCGCGGGAGCGGGCTCAGCCGGAGCGGGCTCGGCAGCAGCCGGTTCCGCGGCGGGCGCGGGCTCCTCGGCCGCAGCCGCACCCGAACCATCACCGATGGTCACGAGAGCGGTGCCGACCTCGACGGTCTCGTCCTCCTGGACGAGGATCGCTTCGATGACACCCGCGACGGGCGAAGGGATCTCGGTGTCGACCTTGTCGGTCGACACTTCGAGCAGCGGCTCGTCGACCTCCACGGTGTCGCCGACATTCTTCAGCCAGCGGGTGACCGTACCCTCGGTGACACTCTCGCCGAGTGCCGGGAGGCTGACGGATTCGCTCATGACCTTGTCTCCTTTGAAACCTGTTGTGTGTTCACTAGCTTATTGGGGTGTTCGGAATGCGTCACAGCGCGTGCAGGGGCTTGCCTGCGAGCGCGAGGAATGCTTCGCCGAGCGCCTCGTTCTGCGTGGGGTGCGCGTGGATCAGCGGCGCGATGTCCTCGGGGTAGGCCTCCCAGTTGACCGCGAGCTGGCCTTCGGCGATGAGCTCACCGACGCGGGCGCCGATCATGTGCACACCGATGACGGGGCCGTCGTTGACGCGGATGACCTTGACGTTGCCGCTCGTGCCGATGATCTCGCTCTTGCCGTTGCCGGCGAGGTTGAAGTCGTAGCTCGTGATGTTGTCGGCGCCGTACTGCTCGGCCGCCTTGGCCTCGCTGAGACCGACGGACGCGATCTCGGGGTCGCTGTAGGTGACCTTCGGGATGTTGACGTCCTCGATGATGACCGGCTTGAGACCGGCGATCTCCTCGGCCACGAAGATGCCCTGCTGGAAGCCGCGGTGCGCGAGCTGCAGGCCGGGGACGATGTCGCCAACGGCGTAGAGGCCGGGGATGTTCGTCTCGAGACGGTCGTTGGTGATGACGAAGCCGCGGTCGATGGTGACACCGACCTCCTCGAAGCCGAGTCCGGCGGTCGACGGGCCACGGCCGACGGCGACGAGCAGCAGCTCGGCGTCGATCGTCTTGCCGTCCTCGAGCGTGATGTGCACGCCCGAGTCGTCCTGGGTGACGCCCTGGAACCGCACGCCGAGCGAGTACTCGATGCCGCGCTTGCGGAACGCGCGCTCGAGGGCCTTGCTGATCGACTCGTCCTCGTTGGGGACGAGGTGGGGGAGTGCCTCGATGATCGTGACCTCGGTCCCGAACGACTTCCAGACGCTCGCGAACTCGACGCCGATCACACCGCCGCCGAGGACGGCGACCTTCTTCGGCACGAAGTCGAGCTGTAGCGCCTGCTCGCTCGTGATGACGCGGCCACCGATCTCGAGACCGGGGAGCGAGCGGCTGTAGGAGCCCGTCGCGAGGATCACGTTCTTGCCGGTGATGAGGTCGTCGCCGACCTGCACGCTCGTCGGGGAGACCAGACGGCCCTCACCCTCGATGGTGGTGATGCCGCGGGCCTTCACGAGGCCCTGGAGTCCCTTGTACTTCTTCGCGACGATGCCCTCGCGGTACTTCGTGACGCCCTCGATGTCGATGCCTTCGAAGGTGGACTTGACGCCGTACTTCTCCGACTCGCGCGATGCGTCCGCGACCTCGGCGGAGTGCAGCAGCGCCTTCGTCGGGATGCAACCGCGGTGGAGGCAGGTGCCGCCGACCTTGTCCTTCTCGATCATGCCGACGGTGAGGCCGAGCTGCGAAGCGCGCAACGCCGCAGCGTATCCGCCGCTTCCGCCTCCCAGGACTACCAGGTCAAAATTCTGCTCGGACACTCCGTTGCTCCTTGTGTGTGCTTCGTGGTCGATCGGAAACCGTCGTGGTGTGTTCGGCGGCGTCGAGGCGGGTCGAACCGCCCCCACCGACCTTACTACGGGTGGCTAATCTCCTCGGCCATTGCGAGGAGGGTGCGGACCGCGACGCCGGTCGGGCCCTTGGCGGTGAAGCCGTAGGGGGCGTCGCCGTTCATCGCACTCCCGGCGATGTCCAGGTGGGCCCACGGGATGCGGGTGGTGCCGCCCTCCTCGTCGGTACGCTCGGCGATGAACTCCTGGAGGAACGTGCCTGCGACGAGCATGCCGCCCGCGGTGGTCCCGGGCTTGGCGTTGGCGAGGTCGGCGACGTCGGAGTCGAGGACCTTGCGCAGCTCCGCGGGGAACGGCATCGGCCAGAACAGTTCGTCCACACCGGACCCGGTCGCGATGAGGTCGGTGACGAACGAAGCGTCGCCCATGACGCCCGTGTAGCGGTTGCCGAGCGCGACCACGGCGGCTCCCGTCAGGGTCGCCACGTCGATGATGGCGTCCGGGCCCTCCTCGCCTGCGGCGACGAGTCCGTCGGCGAGGACCAGCCGGCCCTCGGCGTCGGTGTTGGTGACCTCGACCGTGAGTCCGCCCCGGATGGTGAGGACGTCGTTCGGCCGGATCGCCGTGCCCGACGGGAGGTTCTCGGCGAGGCAGAGCCACGCGGTCAGCCGGGTGGGCACCCCGAGACGCGCGGCCGCGGCCAGGACGGCGAGCACGGTCGCCGCGCCGGTCATGTCGTACTTCATGCCGACCATCGAGACCGGCGGCTTCAGGGAGAGGCCGCCGCTGTCGAAGGTGATGCCCTTCCCGACGAGGGCCAGGTGGCTCCGGGCCGCCTCAGGGTGGTAGCTCAGCTTGACGAGTCGCGGAGGCCGAGAGGAACCCTGCCCGACACCGAGGATGCCGCCGAAGCCGTCCTCGGCCAAGCGGGTCTCGTCCCATTCCTCGACCTCGACGTCGAGGCCGTCGACCGCTGCTCGGGCCGCGTCGGCGAAGGTCGCCGGGTAGAGCTCGTTCGGCGGCGTGTTGACCAGGTCCTTCACGAGCGCGATGGCCTCGGCGACCGCGGTGGCGTGCTCCGCGAGCCCGGCATCCGGTGCGTCCACGGTCGACGGGACGACGACGGTGATCTGCCCGAGCGGTGTCGGTGCCGGCGCGGATCCGACACCGCGCGACGCGGTGTAACGGTAGGCGCCGATGGCCGCCCCCTCGAGGACGGCTTCGGCGGCGGCGGCCGTCTCCTCCGCCAACGCGAACGCGATCGAGGCCTGGCCGTCGATCGTCCTGGTCACTGCACCCGCGGCTCGTCGGAAGGCCGCGTCGTCCGCATCCGGACCGAGGCCGACCAGCACGAGACCGGACGCCGCGCCGAACCGGTCCGGGAGGCGTCGCACCTGGTCTTCGGATCCCGTGACACCGGAGGCGCGCAGCTCGTCCGCGAGCGGTGCGTAGACATCGGGCGCCAGGAGCTCCGGTCCGTCATCGCCCTTCCTCACCGCGAGGACGAGCAGCTCGGCCTCGACTCCCTCGGCGGCGGCGGACAACACGGAGAGCACGGGGATCGTCATGCCTACATCGTAGGCACGTGCCGTTCCGGTCCGAGGCGGGGCCGCCGGTGTTCGCTCTCGGCGGTACCGCCGACGCTCGGAGGGGAAGGGCGCTGCGACACCCCCGTTTAGAGTTGAACCATGCCTACGCCTGACGACCTCTACGAGGTGCACCCGGAGATCGACATCCCCGCCGGCCTCCACCTCGTCGCGGGGCTCACCGGGTTCTCCGACGCCGGCGGCGCGGTCGGGCAGTTGAACGCCTACCTCGACGACGTCCTCGACACGACGGTCATCGCCGAGTTCGACGCCGACGTCCTGCTCGACTACCGGGCCCGCCGGCCGATCATCTCGTTCGACCAGGACCACCTGACGGAGTACCGGCCACCTCGGCTGACCCTGTCGCTCGCCCACGACGAGCTCGGGTCGCCGTTCCTCCTGCTCACCGGTTTCGAGCCCGACTTCCTCTGGGACCGCTTCGTCGCGGCTGTGCTCGAGCTCGTCGACCGCTTCCGGGTCAGCGACACCACGTGGGTGCACGCCATCCCGATGCCGGTCCCGCACACCAGGCCGATCGGCGTCACCGTCAGCGGCAACCGGTTCGACCTCATCGAGTCGCTCTCGGTCTGGCGCCCCCGCACCCAGGTGCCGTCCAACGTGCTCCACCTCCTCGAGTACCGCCTCTACGAGCGCGGCGACAGCATCGCGGCGTTCGTGCTCCTCGTGCCGCATTACCTCGCCGACACGGAGTTCCCGGCCGCGGCGATCACGGCGATCGAGAGCCTCAGCGCGGCGACCGGCCTCATCTTCCCCACGGACCGCCTCCGCGAGGACAGCCGCGACTTCCTCGTCAAGATCGACGAGCAGGTCGGGACCAACCACGAGCTGGGCCAGCTGGTCACGACGCTCGAGGAGCGGTACGACGCCTACATGGCCGACAACTCGCCGAAATCGCCGCTCACCGACATCGACGGGGCGCTCCCGACGGCCGACGAGATCGCCGCGGAGCTCGAGAAGTTCCTCGCCAGCCGGCGCCACGGCGACGAGGACCGCTCGACCACCTAAGCTGGATCGGTGGGATCTCGACGCGTCTGGTGGGTGTTCGGCGTCGGGGTGTTCGCCTACCTCATCACCGTCATGCAGCGGTCCACGCTCGGCGTGGCGGCGGTCGACGCCACCGAGCGGTTCCAGATCGACGCCGCAGCGCTGTCGACCCTCGCCGTCGCACAGCTGATCGTGTACGCCGCGATGCAGGTCCCGGTCGGGGTGCTCATCGACCGCCTCGGACCTCGCGTTCTGATCATCGCTGGGCTGACGGTCGTCATGGCGGGCCAGGTCTGGCTGGGTCTCACGACCGAACTCGGCGGCGCGATCGTCGGGCGGATGCTGGTCGGCCTCGGCGACGCCGCGGTGTTCACTTCCGTGTTGCGGCTCGTGAACTCCTGGTTCCCGACCCGTCGGGTGCCGATCGTCTCGCAATGGGTCGGCAACATCGGGCAGATCGGACAGATCCTCTCGGCGGTGCCGTTCTCCTTCGTCCTGCACGCCTTCGGCTGGTCGCCGGCGTTCCTCAGTGCGGCCGGACTCGTCCTCCTGGCGCTCGTCGGGGTGGTGATCGTCGTCCGCGACCGGCCGTCCGGTTCCGACGAGGCGCCGCGCCCCGAGACGTGGGGCCACGTCGTCCGCGAGGTCGTCATCAGTCTGCGTCGGCCAGGGACGCGTCTCGGGTTCTGGTCGCACTTCGTCACCCAGTCCTCCGGTACGGTCCTCACGCTCCTCTGGGGCTTCCCGTTCATGGTCTACGCCCTCGGCTACCCGCAGCCCCTCGCCGCATCGTTGCTCATCGTCATCGTGGTCTCGGGCATGATCGCCGGACCCGTCCTCGGGGTGCTCACCGCCCGGTTCCCCTACCGGCGGAGCAACCTCGTGCTCGGGATCGTCACGGTCATGGGCGTCGCCTGGGCCGCACTCCTCCTCTGGCCGGGCGTCCCACCGATGTGGCTCGTGATCGTCCTGTTCGTCGTGGTCGGAGTCGGCGGCCCCGGTTCACTCATCGGGTTCGACTTCGCCCGCACCTTCAACCCCATCCGCGCGCTCGGCGGGGCGAACGGCATCGTGAACGTCGGAGGGTTCCTCGCCAGCTTCGTCATGATGTTCCTCATCGGTCTCATCATCGACGCGGTCAGCGGGGGATCCCGTGCCGACTACTCCATGGACAGCTTCCGGATCGCCTTCTCCGTGCAGTACCTGGTGGTCGGATTCGGGGTCGCGATGCTGCTCGTCGCCCGGTCCCGCACGCGGAGACGCTTCGCCGAGGACGAGGGCATCGCCGTCGGTCCGCTGTGGATCGCTGTCCGTGCCAGGCTCGGTCGCCGTCGCTGAGCGTTCGCTTCGTCCACCGATCCCACCCTTGACAAACGGCCTGTGGCTCTGAGGTCTTCCGCCGCGCGCTATAATGGAACACGGACCCGTTCACCTCTCGGAATGTCGGCGGCCCTTTTCGGGTTGCACTGCACCAAGACTTGACATGGGTCCTCGTAATGTCCGAAATCACGGACGATCCGGCGATGACTGTCCATGCCGGGTCCGAACAGGAAGGTGCAGCTATGGCCACCAAGACGGCTTGCGCAGACGAAGCAGCGCCAGCAGACGAGGCCACGGAGGCTCCCGCAGCGAAGGCTCGGACCACCAAGGCCACCACGACCCGAGCGAAGGCTGCTCCCAAGAAGGCCACCCGCGCCAAGGCGGGCACGAAGTCCAGCACGGAGCCCGATGAGGGCACGGACGACGAGGACGTCGTCGTCGAGGTCGTCGCCGACGACGCCGTGGTCGACGCGCCCGCAGGCGACGCCACCGAGGCGGTCGAGGAGGAGGACGACAAGTCCGTGCCGGAGATCACCCTCCCCACCGACGCACTCGTGCTCTCCAACAGCGACGACGACGAGATCCCGGTGTACTCGGCCGCGATCACCGGCGCCACCGCCGACCCGGTCAAGGACTACCTCAAGCAGATCGGTAAGGTCGCGCTCCTCAACGCGGCCGAAGAGGTCGAACTCGCGATGCGCATCGAGGCGGGCCTCTTCGCCGAGGACAAGCTCGCCCAGCTCTCCGACCTCGAGAAGCGCTCGCGGGTCGGCCGTGAGCTCCAGTGGGTCGCGAAGGACGGCGCCCGTGCCAAGAGCCACCTCCTCGGGGCGAACCTCCGACTCGTCGTGAGCCTCGCCAAGCGGTACACGGGCCGCGGCATGCAGTTCCTCGACCTCATCCAGGAGGGCAACCTGGGCCTCATCCGTGCGGTCGAGAAGTTCGACTACACCAAGGGCTTCAAGTTCTCCACCTACGCGACCTGGTGGATCCGTCAGGCCATCACGCGCGCCATGGCCGATCAGGCGCGCACCATCCGCATCCCGGTGCACATGGTCGAGGTCATCAACAAGCTCGCCCGCGTCCAGCGGCAGATGCTCCAGGACCTGGGCCGCGAGCCCACGCCCGAGGAGCTCAGCCGCGAACTCGACATGACGCCTGAGAAGGTCATCGAGGTCCAGAAGTACGGCCGCGAGCCCATCTCGCTGCACACGCCCCTCGGCGAAGACGGCGACAGCGAGTTCGGCGACCTCATCGAGGACACCGAGGCGGTCGTGCCGGCCGACGCCGTCAGCTTCACGATGCTGCAGAAGCAGCTGGAGTCGCTCCTCGACTCGCTCTCCGAGCGGGAAGCGGGCGTCATCCGGATGCGCTTCGGCCTCGGCGACGGCATGCCGAAGACGCTCGACCAGATCGGCGACACCTTCGGGGTCACCCGTGAGCG
Organism: Plantibacter sp. CFBP 13570; assembly: GCF_014841395.1. Taxonomy (NCBI): domain Bacteria; kingdom Bacillati; phylum Actinomycetota; class Actinomycetes; order Micrococcales; family Microbacteriaceae; genus Plantibacter; species Plantibacter sp. CFBP 13570. Next base: position 7,146 of record NZ_JACYTW010000007.1, read on the forward strand.
CATCCGGCAGATCGAGTCGAAGACCATGGCGAAGCTGCGTCACCCGAGCCGATCCCAGTCGCTCCGCGACTACCTCGAGTAGGAGCATGCGCTACGCCCCGGCCATCCTCGCCGGTCGTGCCGTCCGATTCCTCGCCAGGCTGCGCAAGCCGGGCGGGGGATCGGCCGTTCCCGGCCTCGTGGTCAACCGCATCGCGCCCGGGTTCCTCCCCGACACGTTGAACGCCTTCCCGCGTGGTCTCGTGATCGTGAGCGGCTCGAGCGGGAAGTCGACGACGACCAAGATGCTCGTCGGCATCCTGCGTGCCCACGGCGTGTCGGTCTTCACGAACCCGTCCACGGCGAACATCTCCCAGGGCCTCACCTCGGCTCTCCTCGAACGAGCCGACCTCCGCGGCCGGATCGACGCCGAGCTCGGGGTGCTCGAGATGGATGAAGGACACGGCGCGCTCATCGCGCCGCGACTCGCGCCCGCCCACGTCATCCTGACCAACGTGTCCGTCGACCAGATCGACCGCTTCCACGACGCTGCCATGGTGGCGCGCATGCTCGACGCGATCGCTGCCCGATCGAGCACGTCGCTCGTCCTGAACGGCGATGACGCGCTCGTCGACGCCGTCGCGCCAGGCAGCGACGCGACGCGGTGGCGGTACGGCGTCTCGACGGCCGTGCTCGGCGCCAGCGCACGCGGCCTCGGGTACAGCGCGACCTCGTCCGATCGGGTCGATCCCGGGTCCGGAACCGTCGTCGAGGCCCTCGACGGCGACCTGGTGTCCATCACCCACCGCGGCGAGACCGTCCGGTTCCGTCTGCCGGCTCGCGGCGTGCACTACGCCGTGGATGCGGCTGCAGCCCTCTCCGGCGCCGCCGCGATCCTCGGCCCCGAGTTCCAGCTCACCACCGCGGCTGAGTCGTTCCGCGCGCTCACGCCGGTGTTCGGCCGCGGTGAGGTGACGACCGTCCGCGGTGTCGAGGTCGAGTTCGTCCTCGTCCAGAACCCCGCGAGCTTCCAGCTCAACGTCGACAGCCTCGCGGCCGACACGGAGCAGATCCTGGTCGCCGTCGGGAGCGACGTCCGCGATCCCTCGTACCTCTGGCCGGTCGACACGTCCAGGCTCGGTCGTGTGGCGCTCGTGTCGGGGTCCAAGGCCTGGGAGGCCGCGCTGCAGCTGGGCTACGACGGCGTCGAGATCGACCGGATCGAACCGGACCTCGGCACGGCGTTGGACGCGTTCCTCGCACTCCCTGCGCCCGCGCACGGTCGGAAGACCGTGATCTTCACCGCTGACTCGATGCGCCGTACCCGCGCGCACCTCGGCCTCGCCTCGAACGATCAGGACGACGCATGACGACCGAGCCGACGATCACCATCGCCGTCCTCCTGCCCGCGAGCTGCAATGTGAACGGCGACGCCGAGAACGGCGCGGTCCTCGCTCGCCGGGCACGCGCGCGTGGCCTCGCCGTCGAGCTCGTCCCGGTGGAATCGGTCGCCGAGCTCCCGAGCACGGTCCACGCCGTCGTCCTCGGGTCGTGCGACGACCCGTCGGCGCCACAGGTGCTCGAGGCGCTCCGGCCGTTCCGCGACGCGTTCATCGCCTGGGTGGAGGCCGGCGTGCCAGTCCTCGCGGTCGCCAACGGGTGGAAGCTCCTCACGCGCCGGCTCGAGCTGGTGCCGGGGAACTGGGTCGAGGGCCTCGCCATCATCGAGGGCGACGCCCCGTTGCGGCGCACGCGGGCGAGTGACGACCTCGTCGTCGTGCCGAGCGGCGGCCTCGAGCTCGACGCCCCGGTACTCGTCGGGTACGAGAACCACGGGCGGGACTTCCGAGCCGGGACGGGCGTCGAGTCGATCGGCACCGTGCAGCACGGACGAGGCAACGGCGACGGCACGGAGGGTGCGCTGGTCGGACCGTTCGTCGGAACCCACCTGCACGGTCCGGTCCTCGCCAAGAACCCGGAACTGGCCGATCGGCTGCTCCGTCTGGCGATCACGGTCGCCGGGGGCACCTCGATGCTCGACGAATCACCGGAACTCCACGCACTCGACGAGATCGCCGCCAACGCCAGAGCGCAGATCGTCTCGGCGCTCGCCTGAGTACGCGCGTTCTCGACTCCGCGCTTCCTCGATGACATGACGAAGGGCCCCGGATCTCGGATCCGGGGCCCTTCGTCGTGATGCCGGTGGACTAGGCGCGCTGCTCGGTGAAGAGTCGCGCGGACTCGTCGTGCCAGTCGGTCGCGACCTGCGTCAGCTTCTCCTGGTACTTCTTGCCGTGGTGCGCGCAGAACAGCAGCTCACCGCTGTTCATCTGCACGCGGATGTAGGCCTGTGCTCCGCACAGATCGCAACGATCGGCGGCAGTCAGTTGCTGGGCGTCGAGGTCACTCGGCGTGCTCTCGGTAGCAGTCTGTGACATGTGCTCCTCCTGACTCGGGCGGCTACGAAACTCGTAGTACTCATGAAAGCACGCGATTGTCACAACGGGGTCCCATTCCGTGTTCTTTTCGCTGTGCGCGTAGATGATTCGGATCAACCGCGCAGCCGGATGGGTCGACGGCCCGCGACAACGCGCCGTCGAGCGGGTCCGGACGATCGCACGCCGAGTGTCTCCCTCGGCGTGTCGGCGGCGACGACTACGCTGGGAAGCGTGAGCAGCGACTACTCCGCCAGGCATCTCTCCGTCCTCGAAGGCCTCGAGGCGGTGCGCAAGCGACCGGGCATGTACATCGGTTCCACCGACTCGCGCGGCCTCATGCACTGCCTCTGGGAGATCATCGACAACTCCGTCGACGAGGCCCTCGGCGGGTACGGCGATCAGATCGAGATCGTCCTCCACGCCGATCAGAGCGTCGAGGTGCGCGACCACGCGCGTGGCATCCCGGTGGACATCGAGCCGAAGACCGGCCTCTCCGGTGTCGAGGTCGTCTTCACCAAGCTCCACGCCGGCGGGAAGTTCGGCGGCGGCTCGTACGCCGCGTCCGGCGGGCTGCACGGCGTCGGCGCATCCGTCGTCAACGCCCTGTCCGAGCGACTCGACGTCGAGGTCGATCGCGGCGGCAAGACCTACGCCATGTCCTTCCACCGCGGTGAGCCGGGGATCTTCGCCGACACGGGGGAGCCGACCCCGGACGCACCCTTCACGCCGTTCGAGAAGCAGAGCGAGCTCCGCGTCATCGGCAAGACGAAGCGCGGCGTGACCGGCACCCGAATCCGCTACTGGGCCGACCGCCAGATCTTCACGAAGGGCGCCCAGTTCCAGGCCGAGGAGCTCCTCGGCCGCGCGCGCCAGACCGCTTTCCTCATCAAGGGGCTCGGCATCCACATCCGCGACGAGACCGTCGAGGAGCCGACCGAGGCGATGTTCCGCTACGAGGGCGGCATCTCCGAGTTCGTCGACTATCTCGCGGGCGACACCGCACTCACCGACACCTGGCGCCTCACCGGCAGCGGCACGTTCACCGAGACCGTCCCGGTGCTGTCGCCGTCGGGCACCATGGTCGCCACCGAGGTGGAGCGCGAGGCAGAGGTCGACATCGCGCTGCGGTGGGGTACCGGGTACGAGACGGTCATGCGCAGCTTCGTCAACATCATCGCCACGCCGAAGGGCGGCACGCACCAACTCGGATTCGATCAGGGCCTCCTGAAGTTCCTCCGCGCCCAGGTCGAGCAGAACGCCCGTCGACTCAAGGTCGGCACGGACAAGCTCGAGAAGGACGACGTCCTCGCCGGCCTCACAGCGGTGCTGACGGTGCGCCTCGCGGAGCCGCAGTTCGAGGGCCAGACGAAGGAGATCCTCGGCACGCCGGCCGTCCGCGCCATCGTCGCCAACGTCGTCACGAAGGAGCTCAAGGAGCGGTTCGCCTCGACCAAGCGCGACGACAAGGCGCAGACCGCGCTCGTGCTCGAGAAGATCGTGTCGGAGATGAAGTCCCGGATCTCCGCGCGGACCCACAAGGAGACGCAACGCCGCAAGAACGCGCTCGAGAACTCGTCGCTCCCGGCCAAGCTGGTCGACTGCCGCTCGGGCAACCTCGAGTCCAGCGAACTCTTCATCGTCGAGGGCGACTCGGCACTGGGCACGGCGAAGCTCGCCCGAGACAGCTCCTACCAGGCGCTGCTCCCGATCCGAGGCAAGATCCTCAACGTGCAGAAGGCCTCCGTCTCCGACATGCTGTCGAACGCGGAGTGCGCGTCCATCATCCAGGTCATCGGCGCGGGCTCCGGACGATCGTTCGATCTCGACGCCGCCCGCTACGGCAAGATCATCCTCATGAGCGACGCCGACGTCGACGGCGCCCACATCCGGACGCTCCTGCTCACGCTCTTCTTCCGGTACATGCGGCCGCTGATCGAAGCGGGTCGCGTGTTCGCCGCGGTACCGCCGCTCCACCGCGTCATCGTCATCAACCCCGGCTCCAAGCCGAACGAGACGATTTACACCTACTCCGAAGCCGAACTGCACGCGGTGCTCAGCGACCTCAAGCGCACCGGCAAGAAGCACCAGGAACCGATCCAGCGCTACAAGGGCCTGGGGGAGATGGACGCCGACCAGCTGGCCACGACCACCATGGACCGCCGTCACCGGACGCTGCGCCGTGTCCGAGTGGAGGATGCGGAGTCGGCCGGACGGATCTTCGAACTCCTCATGGGCAACGACGTCGCCCCCCGCAAGGAGTTCATCGTCGACAGCTCCGACCGGCTGTCACGGGAGAGCATCGACGTCTGATCGTCGGTCGTCCACCGAGAAGCAGGACCGACGACGAAGGCCCGGATCGAGCAGTGCGCTCGATCCGGGCCTTCGTCAGTGTGCAGCTCCGATCAGGACGATTCGTCGCTCGCTGCCGCCTCGTCCGTCACCGGTGCTGCCGGTGCGGTGATCGCGCCGCCGATGAACCCGACGGGGGCGTCGAGCGGCACCCCTGAGGCATCCCGCTTCGCGCCGACCTCCGGGAGCGTCCGCGGTGTCCCGTCCGTCCCGACGGCGTGCGCCGGAGCGGCGCCGACCCACGCGACGGCCAGCTGGTCCTCGCCCTTCAGGAAGCGCTGCGACCGGACACCGCCGGTCGCACGACCCTTGGCGGGGAACTCGGAGAACTCCGAGACCTTCGCGCTCCCGGTGTCCGTTCCGGCGAGCGTCAGCGAATTGGTCGCGACGGTCACGACGACGACGTCGTCGGTGGGCAGGACAGCAGTGAACGAGATGACCTTCGCACCGGCCGCCAGGTTGATGCCGGCCATGCCACCCGCTGCCCGCCCCTGCGGACGGACGGACGTCGCGGCGAAACGGAGCAGTTGTGCATCGGAGGCGACGAAGACGAGTTCCGCGTCGTCGCCGACCTGGGTGGCCCCGACGACGTGGTCGCGCGGCTTGAGCGTGATGACCTCGAAGTCCGGCTTGTTCGGCAGGTCGCCGGGGATGACCCGCTTGACGACGCCGGTCTCGGTTCCCAGCACGATCGGCTGCTCCGAGGTCAGCGAGACGATCGCCAGCACGCGCTCGTCACGGTTCGGGAGCGACAGGTATTCGCCCATCCGGACGCCGGCCGCGAGCTGGATGGAGGCCGCCGGCACCGCGGGAAGGTCGAGCGGGGTGAACCGGATGACACGACCGAGGCTCGTGACCGCACCGAGTTCGGTGCGGCTCGTGGTCTCGACGACGCTCAGGATCGCATCGTGCTTGCTCCGCCGACCGGGTCGTGGTGCGGGTGCGTCCTGCTCGAGGTCGACGCGGAGCGCCCGTCCGGTCGCGCTGAGGTAGACGCGGCACGGGGTGTCGGCGAGCTCGAGCACCGGGGCGCTCTTCCCTCGGCCGGTCGTCGCGACGCTCGGCTTGGCATTCGTCAGCATGGTCCGGCGCGGCGTGCCGAACTGCTCGGCCGCAGCGGCGAGCTCTGCGGAGACCGCGGCCCGGATGAGTCGTTGGCTCCCGAGCAACCGCTCGAGTTCGGCGATCTCGGCCAGCAGCTTGTCGCGCTCGGCCTCGAGCTCGATCCGCGAGAACTTGGTGAGTCGTCGGAGACGGAGTTCGAGGATGTACTCGGCCTGCAGCTGCGAGAGGTCGAAGACCTCGATGAGCCTCGCGCGGGCCTGTTCGGAGTCGTCGCTCGCGCGGATGACCTGGATGACCTCGTCGATGTCAAGGATGGCGATGAGGAGCCCCTCCACGAGGTGGAGGCGTTCCTTGCGTCTCGCCAACCGGAACCGGCTCCGGCGGGTGACCACGCTGATGCGGTGGTCGACGTACACCTGCAGCAGTTCCCGGAGGCCGAGCGTCTGCGGGCCGCCGTCGACGAGCGCGACGTTGTTGATGCTGAAGGAGTCCTCGAGCGGCGTGTAGCGGTAGAGCTGCTCCAGAACGGCCTCGGGGGAGAAGCCGGTCTTGATCCCGATCACGAGGCGGAGCCCGTGGATGCGGTCCGTCAGGTCGGTGACGTCGGAGATGCCGTTGAGCTTCTTGGAGCTGACACCGTCCTTGATCTTCTCGATGATCTTCTCCGGACCGACCAGGTAGGGCAGTTCGGTGATGACCAGACCGGTCTTCCGCGCGGTGACCGGCTCGACGGAGACCTTCGCGCGGGTCTTGAATGAGCCGCGCCCGGTGGCGTAGGCGTCCTTGATGCCGTCCAGACCGACGATCGTGCCGCCCGAGGGGAGGTCGGGACCCGGCACGAACTCCATCAGGTCCTCGAGGGTGGCCTGGGGGTGCGCGATGAGGTGCCGTGCCGCACCGATCACCTCGACGAGGTTGTGCGGCGCCATGTTGGTGGCCATGCCGACCGCGATGCCGCTGGCACCGTTCACGAGGAGGTTCGGGAACGCGGCCGGGAGGACCTCGGGCTGCATGAACTGGTTGTCGTAGTTCGGGACGAAGTCGACGACGTCCTCGTCGAGGTCGGCCGTCAGGGCGAGTGCAGCGGCGTCGAGCCGGGCCTCCGTGTACCGCGGCGCGGCGGGCCCGTCGTCGAGGGAACCGAAGTTCCCATGCCCGTCGATGAGCGGGACGCGGAGCGTGAAGGGCTGTGCGAGGCGGACGAGTGCGTCGTAGATCGCCGTGTCGCCGTGCGGGTGCAGCTTCCCCATCACTTCGCCGACGACGCGGGCCGACTTCACGTGGCCACGATCCGGGCGCAGGCCCATCTCGGTCATCTGGTAGAGGATGCGGCGCTGGACCGGCTTCAGGCCGTCGCGCGCGTCGGGGAGGGCGCGGGCGTAGATGACCGAATAGGCGTACTCCAGGAAGGAGGTCTGCATCTCCGACGAGACATCGATGTCCTCGATGCGCTCGCCACTGGTCTCCGTCGGCGGGGTCTGCTGTTGGCGGGTCATTCCGTGTCTCTGCTGAGGGGAGTCGAGCCGGTGCTCGGCGAGGATGGCGGGGCGTGGTCGTCAGCGCGGTGTGCGAGACTGAGCCCGATGACCACCATGCTACCGACGGTCGATCCGGAGTCACGCAGCCTTGCCGGTGTCCTCCCGGATTGCCTCGCATCCCTGACGGTGGGCGGTGGATCGCTGCCCCGGGCCGACCATGCCGTCGTCGTCCTCGTCGACGGCCTCGGCGCCGCGAACCTCCGTGGAGCAGCCGCCCACGCTCGGTTCCTCGCGCCGCGCCTCGGTCCGCGCTCCACCACGACGTCGGCGTTCCCGTCGACGACCGCGGCCGGGATCGCGACGCTGACCACCGGCTCGTTGCCGGGCCGGCACGGCCTCGTCAGCTACCGAGCACGGGACGTGACGGGGGACCGGGTCGTGAACCAACTCAGCGGCTGGGACGCCGGCATGGTGCCCGAGACCTGGCAGCGCCTCCCGACCGTGTTCGAGCGAGCGAGAGCCGAGGGCGTCACCACGACGGTGATCGGTCAGGAGCGATACCGCAATTCGGGCTTCACCCGAGCCGTGCTCCGAGGGGCGGACTACCGGGCCGGACGCTCGATGGCGGACCGCCTCGACGCGGCCCGAGAGATCGCGTCCACGACCGCCGGCCCCACACTCAGCTACGTGTACGTCCCCGAGCTCGATCAGGCGGCGCACGAGTACGGGTGGGAGTCGGGCCGCTGGACGGCGCTCCTCGAGGAGCTCGACGGCGATCTCAAGCGGTGGTCGTCACGTTTGCCCGCGTCGACCGGCGCGCTCATCACCGCCGACCACGGGGTGATCGACGTTGCACAGCACCAGCACGTGCTCTTCGACCAGGTCCCCGAGCTGGTCGCCGGTGTCCGCCACATCGGCGGCGAGCCGCGATGCCTTCACCTCTATCTCGACACCGATGCAGGCCCAGCGGATCGGGAGCGCCTGGCTGAGGCCTGGCGAGCCGAAGAGGGAGGCCGCGCCTGGATCGCGACACGCGAGCAGGCAATCGACCACGGCTGGTACGGCGAGGTCGACCCTGAGGTGCTGCCACGGATCGGCGACGTCATCGTCGCCGCCCGGAAGCGCATCGCCTACTACGATTCACGTCCCGCCGATCAGAGCGCGAGGGGCATGATCGGACAGCACGGATCGCTCACCGACGACGAACGCCGGATACCGCTCCTCGGCCTCGGTCGTTACGAGCCCTGAAGCCCTGAAGCCCTGACCGATCAGACCGGGTCGTCGTCGGACTTCGCACCGAACACGATCTCGTCCCAGGACGGCATCGACGCCCGGCCGCGGCGCGCCTTGGCCCCGGACGGCGTGCCGCCATCGGAGGACTCGGAATCGCCCGCGCGTCGTTGCTGCGCCGCCTCGAACTCACCGGTGTCGAACACCGCCAGCGGCGTCTGCTGATCCGGGACGGCGTGCGGCGCACTGGGGCGCTCGGCAGGTTCGGGTTCGCTGGGAGCGGCCTCCCGCTCGCCACGGCGCTTGCGGAGCGCCTCCAACAGGTCCGCGGTCTGGTTGTGCTGCTCGGGGCTCGACGCCTCACGGTTGATCGCGGCCTGCGTCGCAGCCTTCGAGGACGGTGCACGGCCGAAGCCCGTGTCGGCCGCGAACGGCAACGGCTCGATCGGACGCGTCTCGGCGGGACGGTCGGTCTCGGTCTGCGGCGTCGACACGCGGTCCAGGGAGAACGCGCCGCTGTCGAAGCGTGAGGTGTCGGGGGAGTCGTCGGTGTCGACCGCACGCAAGCGGGGGATCAGCGCGGCCGGCAGGTCGCCCTGACGCGAGAGGGTCGTGGCCTCACTGCCGATGGGCGTGAGGGCGAGCTTCTTCGGCTCGAACGCCCAGCGGGCGTCGTGGTCGACCTGGTCGGCCGTGAAGGACAGCTTGACGATCCAGCCGCCCTCGGGTTCCTTCCAGCTCGTCCACCGTTCGTCGGTCGCGCCGAGCTTCTCGAGTCGAGCCCGGATGACGTTCCCGAAGGTGGCCTCGATGTCGTCGGCCGACGTGTCGGTCGTCGGCAGGACGGCGACGCCGAGGGCGGTGCCGACGATGTGCTCGCGCTCCGCCATCACCGGACCCTCGAACCGCTGCACGTACTCCAGTGAGGCACCGGTGACCGCTGCGACGTCCTCGGCGGAAAGCCCGCTGCGGATGTGCGCCTGCACTTCCCTCGGAGAGATCTTGGTGTTCCCACCGATCGGCGCACCGGCCGGCTTCGCCCGCCGCAGGTGGACGTGGAACGAATCGTCGACGATGAGGCGGTATTCCTCCTCGTTCCGATCTGCAACGATCAGAGCGCCGAGCTCCGCTCCGACTACCTTCAATTCCTGCATGATGAATGCCTCTCAGCGTGCCACGTGATTGACCCACGTTCTCACGGATCACGGGCGTATTCGGGGAATACGCCGGGCGTGCCGTCAGTTGCACGGGAAGGTTCCGCACACCCTCCCGAACACGGTTTGCAATTCATGCGGAACTGATGCAAACTGTGCCCGCCGATTTTGTTCCGACGGCATCGAGAAGTGGATAGGCATGGCAACTGATTACGACGCTCCCCGCAAGACCGACGACGATTCCGAGTCGATCGAGGCCCTGAAGGAGCGCGTTCCAGACAAGCTGTCCGGAGTCGTCGACTCCGAAGACGCTGACAACCCGGGTGACTACAACCTGGGTGGATCCGACCTCTCCGACCTCGACCTCGACGTCGTCGTGCTCCCGCCCCAGGCGGACGAGTTCACCTGCATGGAGTGCTTCCTCGTGAAGCACCGCTCGCAGCTCGACCACGAGGGTAAGTTCGGCCCGATCTGCGCGGAGTGCGCAGCCTGACAGCACCGCCGCGCGAGCGGCACACAGAACCCCTCCGGATCACGATCCGGAGGGGTTCTGTCGTTGCGGCTTCGAGCGGTGGCCGCCTCAGGCGTGCGTGCGTGCCGCGGCGATCGCATCCGCCAGGGCCTGCGGCCGACGGGACGACAGCAGCCAGTACGGCGTCGGGTCGGCGGGGTCGACGATCTCCACCTTCACGAGGCTGTGCACCCACCCGCGGATCATGAGCCAGGCGCGTGCATCGAGCTTGGTGCGGAGCTGAGCGGTCGCGTCGGTCCCGGTGTACACCACGACCTCACCGATGAACCCGAGCGGGATCGACGCCTTCCCGACCGACAGGCTCGACTCGGAGACCTGGATCCTCGGCGCCGTCCCGAACGCCAGCGCAAGGCACCCGCCGTACAGCACCACCGCCCCGACGATCCCCGCCGCGAGCGAAACGGGCGCGAGGACGAGCATGGTCGCCGGCACCACGAGGGCGAGGGCGATGATGACCCAGGGGCTGGGCCAGAGGGTTTCACGGTACGGCTGCATGTCTGCCTTGTCTCAGAGAACTGCACTACCCTCGATTCGTGACCGAAAGCGTTGACGTACTCATTATCGCGCCGGATCTGCCCGGCTATGCACACCCCGGCGATGCGGGTGCGGATCTCGTGTCCGCCGAGCACGTCGTGCTCGAACCGGGTGAGCGCGCCCTCGTCGGCACCGGCGTCTCGATCGCCCTGCCCGACGGCCATGCCGCGTTCGTCGTCCCACGAAGCGGTCTCGCGGCGAAACACGGCATCACCGTCGTCAACTCGCCGGGCACGGTCGACGCCGGGTATCGCGGCGAGATCAAGGTCACGCTCCTCAACACCGACCGTCACGCCTCCTTCACCGTCGAGCCGGGCGACCGCATCGCCCAGCTCATCGTGATGCCGGTGTCCCGCGCCAACTTCATCCCGGTGGAGCGATTGCCAGGCAGTGCACGAGGAGCCGGAGGCTTCGGTTCGACCGGCGTCGGCTCGCTCTCCACGACACCGGCCGCCACCGACCCAACCATCAGCACCGACGGTGCCGCGCAGACAGGAACCCTCGCATGAGCGAACTCGAAGACCTCCCAGACCTCGACCTCGACGCGGAGCTGCCCGACGACGCGAAGTCCGCACCTGAGGACCGTGAGACCGCCGGCCCGTTCGACGAGAGCGAGGCGAACCCCGTCCGTCCCTACATCGACCTCGGTGGCGTCAAGGTGCTGCCTCGGGAAGGGCTGAACCTCCGCCTCGAGGTGGAGGAGGCGACGAAGCGCGTCGTCGCGGTCGGCCTCGACTACGCCGGTTCCACCCTGCAGGTCCAGCCGTTCGCCGCCCCGCGGTCGACCGGTCTGTGGAACGAGACCCGCTCGCAGATCGCCGAGCAGATCGCCCAGCAGGGTGGCACCGTGACCGAGCGCGAGGGCGAGTTCGGCCCGGAGCTCGTCGCCGAGGTGCCGACCGGTGGCGCCGCAGGCACCGATGCGACCCACCTGGCACGCTTCATCGGCGTCGACGGTCCGCGCTGGTTCCTCCGTGGCGTCGTCGCGGGGGAGGGTGCGTCGAAGCCGGACGCCGCCGCGCTCGTGGACGACCTCTTCCGCAGCCTCGTCGTCGTCCGGGGCAACTCGCCCATGCCGCCACGCGACCTCATCCCGCTGCGTATGCCGACGGCCACGAGCGCGTAGTCGATGACGGACGCACGAGAACCGGAGCCCCGCGGAGTCGACCCGGTCGAGCGCCGTGACGCGTCGGGTTCCCCTGATGCCACGGGTGATGCGGATCGGCAGCGGCTCGGTGAATCGATGTCCGCGGCGTTCGGTGCCGCCGCACGCAAGTCCGGTCTGGGCGCGATAGCCGAGGGCGACGCCCCCACCGGCAAGGCACTGCTGCTCGCCATGGGCGGCGTGCGCGGCATCGTCGAGGCGATCCTGCCCGGACTCCTGTTCCTCGTCGTCTACACGCTGACCCTCGACCTGCTCCCGTCGATCATCGCTCCGGTCGCCCTCGGGGTCCTCTTCTCCGTGGCACGCCTCGTGCAACGGCAGCCGGTCACGCAGGCCGTCGGCGGCCTCCTCGGCATCGCACTCTCAGCGGCTCTGGCTCTGCTGTCCGGGCGCGCTGAGGACTTCTACGTCGTCGGGTTCTGGACCAACGGCGCCTATGCCGTGGCCCTCCTCGTCTCGGTGCTCGTCGGATGGCCCGTCGTCGGACTCGTGGCCGGCTACCTCATGGGCAGCGGCACGAGCTGGCGCTCCCACCCCGGACAACGACGCGCCATGCGGTGGCTGACGCTGGTGTGGGTTGCCATGTTCGCCGCACGACTCCTCGTGCAGCTGCCCCTCTACTTCAGTGGGAACGTCGAACTCCTCGGCACACTCCGGCTCCTCATGGGCATCCCGCTCTACGCGCCACTGCTCGTCCTCAGCTGGCTCGTCGTCCGCGCCGTGTTCCCGAAGGCGCCGCAGGCATCCACCGAGTGATCCGCCGAGAGCCCGGCCCGACGCGTCAGCGTGTCTCGGGCCGGGCTCTCGTCATGTCGGGAGGACCCGATCCTCGATGCTAGAATTGTCTCGACATCAAGATAGATGAGCGATGCCGAGATGACACGACGCGCCCCAGCCTGTAGTTAGGCAAGCCTTGCTAGCCGCGGAGCACCCGCCAGCAGCAAGATTGGTCGGAACGCACGTGAGTGAGCACTCGCCGCCGCCAACGAAGGAGAAGACGATATGTCCACCGTGAACAGCTTCGGGGCGAAAGACACCCTGACTGTCGGGACGACCGACTACGAGATCTATCGCATCGACACGGTGGAGGGTCACGAGAAGCTGCCGTTCAGCCTCAAGGTGCTCCTCGAGAACCTGCTGCGCACCGAGGACGGTGCCAACATCACCGAGGCGCACATCCGCGCGATCGGCGACTGGGTTCCGACCGCGGACCCCGACACCGAGATCCAGTTCACCCCGGCTCGCGTCGTCATGCAGGACTTCACCGGCGTGCCGTGCATCGTCGACCTCGCCACCATGCGCGAAGCGGTCGAGGCACTCGGCGGCTCCGCCGACAAGATCAACCCGCTCGCCCCGGCCGAGATGGTCATCGACCACTCGGTCATCGCCGATCTCTTCGGCAGTGAGAACGCGCTCGAGCGCAACGTCGAGCTCGAGTACGAGCGGAACGGCGAGCGGTACCAGTTCCTCCGCTGGGGCCAGACGGCGTTCGACGACTTCAAGGTCGTCCCGCCGGGAACCGGCATCGTGCACCAGGTCAACATCGAGTACCTCGCCCGCGTCACCATGACGCGCGAGGTCGGCGGCGTCCTGCGCGCCTACCCCGACACCTGTGTCGGCACCGACTCGCACACGACCATGGTCAACGGCCTGGGCGTGCTCGGCTGGGGCGTCGGCGGTATCGAGGCTGAGGCTGCCATGCTCGGCCAGCCCGTGTCGATGCTCATCCCGAAGGTCGTCGGCTTCAAGCTGAACGGCTCCATCCCGACGGGCGTCACCGCGACGGACGTCGTCCTCACCATCACCCAGATGCTCCGCAAGCACGGCGTCGTCGGCAAGTTCGTCGAGTTCTACGGAGCAGGCGTCGCCGAGGTGCCGCTCGCGAACCGCGCCACCATCGGCAACATGAGCCCCGAGTTCGGCTCGACGGCCGCCATGTTCCCGATCGACGACGTCACGCTCGACTACCTGCGCCTCACCGGTCGCAGCGACGAGCAGATCGCGCTGGTCGAGGCCTACGCCAAGACCCAGAAGCTGTGGCACGACGCCGACCAGGAGCCGGTCTTCAGCGAGTACCTCGAACTCGACCTCGCCACCGTCGTCCCGTCGATCGCCGGCCCGAAGCGTCCGCAGGACCGCATCGAGCTGACGGACGCGAAGGCTCAGTTCGAGCGCGACCTCGTCGACTACGCCACGGTCGAGCACGACATCGTCGACCTCGTCGGCGCCGGTTCCTTCCCCGCCTCCGACCCGGCCGGCACCACGCCGCAGGACGAGGACGAGAACAACCACCACCACCACACGCACCGCAGCCACGCTCCGGCGTCCCTCTCGAAGCCGACCCAGGTCACCCTCGAGGAGAACGGGGTCGACTTCACCCTCGACCACGGTGCCGTCGCGATCGCCGCGATCACCTCGTGCACCAACACCTCGAACCCGTCGGTCATGCTGGCCGCAGGCCTCCTGGCCCGGAACGCCAGCAAGAAGGGCCTGAAGGCGAAGCCGTGGGTCAAGACCACGCTCGCTCCGGGTTCCAAGGTCGTCACCGACTACTACGCGAAGGCCGGTCTCACCGAGTACCTCGAGGACCTCGGCTTCTACACGGTCGGCTACGGCTGCACGACCTGCATCGGCAACTCCGGTCCGCTGCTCGACGAGATCTCGACCGCCGTCCAGGACAACGACCTCGCCGTCACCGCCGTCCTCTCGGGCAACCGCAACTTCGAGGGCCGGATCAACCCGGACGTCAAGATGAACTACCTGGCGAGCCCGCCGCTCGTCATCGCCTACGCCCTCGCGGGGTCGATGAACTTCGACTTCGAGGTCGACGCCCTGGGTGTCGACGCCGACGGCAACGACATCTTCCTGAAGGACATCTGGCCCGACGCGGCAGAGGTCCAGGACACGATCGACACCTCCATCAACAAGGAGATGTTCGACCACGAGTACAGCGGCGTCTTCGACGGCGACGAGCGCTGGCGTTCGCTCCAGACCCCCGAGGGCTCGACCTTCGAGTGGGACGAGGAGTCGACGTACGTGCGGAAGCCCCCGTACTTCGACGGCATGACCATGGAGACGACCCCCGTCTCCGACATCGTCGGTGCCCGCGTCCTCGCGAAGCTCGGCGACTCGGTCACGACCGACCACATCAGCCCGGCCGGCAACATCAAGGCCGACTCGCCCGCAGGCCGGTACCTCGAGGAGCACGGCGTCGGTCGTAAGGACTACAACTCCTACGGCTCGCGCCGCGGCAACCACGAGGTCATGATCCGCGGCACGTTCGCGAACATCCGCCTGAAGAACCAGCTGCTCGACGGCGTGGAGGGCGGCTACACCCGCGACTTCACGCAGCCCGATGCACCGCAGTCCTTCATCTACGACGCGTCGCAGAACTACCAGGCCGAGGGCACGCCCCTCGTCATCTTCGGTGGCAAGGAGTACGGCTCCGGTTCCTCTCGAGACTGGGCGGCCAAGGGCACGAGCCTCCTCGGTGTCAAGGCGGTCATCACCGAGAGCTTCGAGCGCATCCACCGCTCGAACCTCATCGGCATGGGCGTCGTCCCGCTGCAGTTCCCGGAAGGCGAGAGCTGGGCCTCCCTCGGACTCGACGGCACGGAGATCGTGTCGATCGCCGGTCTCGAGGAGCTCAACAACGGCACCACGCCGAAGACGGTCCGCGTGAGCGCCGTCCCGAGCGAGCACTCGGCCCCCGGCAAGGAGCCGGTCGAGTTCGACGCGGTCGTCCGCATCGACACGCCAGGTGAAGCCGACTACTACCGCAACGGCGGCATCCTGCAGTACGTGCTCCGCAGTCTCGTCTGACGACGAGGCTCTACCACCAGGCCGGTCCCGACAGCAACCGTCAGGGCCGGCCTGCGGCGTTCGCCGCCCACCCCGCCCACGACGCGTACACTCGAAAGACGGGCTCCGAGCGATCGGTCGGCCCACGGTGGAGGGACGACAGCGTGACAGTGCTCGATCAGGTGAACGGACCCCGGGACCTCGACGGCCTCTCCGAGGCGGAACTCGTCGAACTCGCCGGTGACATCCGCGCCTTCCTCATCGCGAACGTCTCGAAGACCGGCGGACACCTCGGTCCGAACCTCGGCGTCGTCGAGCTCACGATCGCGATGCACCGGGTGTTCGACTCCCCGACGGACCCGATGGTGTTCGACACCGGTCACCAGTCCTACGTCCACAAACTCCTGACCGGCCGTCAGGAGTTCTCCGGACTCCGGACCCGCGGCGGTCTCGCCGGCTACCCGCAGCGTTCCGAATCCGAGCACGACATCGTCGAGAGCTCGCACGCCTCGAGCTCGCTCAGCTGGGCGGACGGTATCTCCCGCGCCTTCCAGATGACCGGGCAGGACGAGCGCCATGTGGTGGCGGTCGTCGGCGACGGCGCGCTGACGGGCGGCATGACCTGGGAGGCGCTCAACAACATCAGCGACGACAACACCCGCCGGCTCGTCATCATCGTCAACGACAACGGCCGGTCCTACGCGCCGACCATCGGCGGTATGGCGCGGTTCCTGAGCGGTGTGCGGACCCGCCGGAGCTATCGCGATCTGCGCGAGCGCAGCCAGCGGGCCTTCAACCTCCTCGGCGGTCCGGGACGCGCGCTCTATCGGGGCGTCCGCGGAGGTGCCCACGGGTTCCTGTCCCGCCTCACGAACAACGAGGCGCTCTACTCCAACCTCGACATCGAGTACATCGGGCCGGTCGACGGACACGACATCCACGCGATGGAGGAGGCCCTGACCCAGGCGAAGCACTACGGCGCACCGGTGATCGTCCACGCGATCACCGAGAAGGGTCGTGGGTTCCAGCCGGCACGGGACGACGACGCCGATCAGTTCCATGCCGTCGGGGTGATCGACCCCGAGACCGGGGAGCCCGTCGGGGCGGCCGCCCGCCCGTCCTGGACGGCCGTGTTCAGCGAGGAGATGCTCGCGGTGGCCGAGGCCGACGACCGCGTCGTGGCCATCACGGCCGCCATGCTGCGACCGGTCGGGCTCCACGCCTTCGCCGAACGCTTCCCCGAGCGCGTGCACGACGTCGGTATCGCCGAGCAGCACGCCTTCACCTCGGCGGCCGGGCTCGCCTTCGGTGGACTGCACCCGGTGGTGGCCGTGTACGCGACGTTCGTGAACCGTGCCTTCGACCAACTGCTCATGGACGTCGCGCTGCACCGTGCGGGGGTCACGGTCGTCCTCGACCGCGCCGGAGTGACCGGCCCCGACGGACCGAGCCACCACGGCATCTGGGACCTCGCGATCCTGCAGGTCGTCCCGGGTATCCGGATCGCGGCACCGCGTGATGGCGAGCGGCTGCGCGAGGAACTGCGCGAAGCCGTGTCGATCGACGACGCCCCGACCGTCATCCGGTTCCCGAAGGGCAGCGCCCCCGCCGAGCTCCCGGCCGTCGAGCGTCTCCACGACGGTGTCGACGTCCTCCGGACGACCGAGCAGCCGGACGTCCTCATCGTCGCCGTCGGCCCGATGGCGCCCATCGCGATCGACGTGGCGGACCGACTCGCCCAGCAGGGCATCGGCGCGACCGTCGTCGACCCCCGCTGGGTGGTCCCCGTCGCCGAATCGCTCGTCGAGCTCGCCGCGGCGCACCGGCTCGTGATCACCATCGAGGACGGCATCCGCGTCGGAGGTATCGGCACCCGCATCAGGCAGACCCTCCGCGAGGCCGGCGTCGACACGGCCGTGGACGAGCTCGGCGTGCCGGACGAGTTCATCGACCACGCGTCCCGCGAGCAGATCCTCGAGGATGCGGGCCTCACGGCGCAGCAGATCGCCCGCGACGTCGTGGCACAGGTCCTCGGCAGCCGGATCCCCGTGGCCCGCCCACTGCCTGACGACCGCGTCGAGCAGGACACGTCTTCGGAGCGGAGCACGACGAGGCCGCACGGCGCCTGACCGCGGGCTGTGGCGCGCTTGACTTCGAGTGCACTCGAAGTCGTATCGTGTGGACATGACCACTCTCCACGAGGGCTACGCCATCTCCGACGTCGCCGAACAGACCGGACTGAGCGTCCACACGCTCCGGTACTACGAGCGCGCAGGGCTCATGCCACGTCCGATCGGCCGCAGCTCATCGACGCACCGCCGCTACAGCGAGGGCGACGTGTCCTGGGTCGTGTTCCTGACGAGGCTCCGATCGACGGGCATGCCGATCGCGACGCTCCGCGAGTACACGGTGTTGGCTCAGCGCGGTGACGACACCGCCGAGGCGAGGCTCGAGCTGCTGCTGCGGCATCGGATCTCGTTCCTGGCCCGCCTCGAGGAGATGCAGCAGTCGCTGGAGGTCATCGATCGCAAGATCGAACTCTACACAGAACAGGTGGCAACACGATGAAGCACATCACACTCGGCACAGCCGGACCAGACATCGCCCGGATCGGCCTCGGCTGCATGGGGATGTCGGCGTTCTACACCGGTGCCGCCCTCGACGATGCGGCATCCACCGCGACGATCCACCGCGCCCTGGACCTCGGCGTCACCTTCTTCGACACCGCTGAGATGTACGGTCCCTACCTCAACGAGGAACTGCTCGGCGCTGCACTCGGGTCACGCAGGGACGAGGTTACCCTCGCGACCAAGTTCGGGACGATCCGCAATTCCAGTGACGGACAGTTCGGCGCAGATGGCAGCGCCGCGAACGTGCGCCTATCGATCGAGGGATCGCTGCGCCGGCTCGGGACCGACGTCGTGGACCTCTACTACCTCCACCGCGTGGATCCGGGTGTTCCCATCGAGGAGACGGTGGGCGCACTCTCGGAGCTCGTCACCGAGGGCAAGATCCGGTACATCGGTCTGTCGGAGGCGGCTCCGGACACGATCCGGCGTGCACACGCCGTGCACCCGATCACGGCTCTGCAGACGGAGTACTCGCTCTGGAGCCGCGACCCCGAGGCGGAGATCCTGCCGACCGTCCGTGAGTTGGGCATCGGCTTCGTCCCGTACTCGCCGCTCGGTCGCGGGTTCCTCACCGGTACGATCCGATCGCTCGACGTGCTCGACGAGACCGACTTCCGTCGCGCCAACCCGCGCTTCACGGGGGACAACCTCGCTGCGAACATCGCGATTGTCGAAGAGGTCGACCGGATCGCCGCGTCGCTCGATGCGACACCGGCCCAGGTGGCGCTCGCCTGGTTGCTGGCCCAGGGTGACGACATCGCGCCGATCCCCGGCACGAAGCGGATCCCGTACCTCGAGGAGAACCTCGGCGCCGACGAGCTCTCCCTGTCGGCCGACGCGCTCGCTCGACTCGACGCACTCCGTCTCCCTGCCGGCGACCGGTATCCGGACATGAGCACCGTCAACCGCTGAGCTCCGGCAGGCGCTGAGGGCCGGCGTCGCTCGAGGCTCAATCATGAGAGCGGGGTGCCGTCCACCGATGGTGGAGGACACCCCGCTCTCGCGACACCGCGCGGACTACGCCTGGACGCCCCGGATGGGCGGGTGGTGGAAGGTGTCGCCGAAGGCACGCTCGCTCGCACCTACGCGGTCCAGGTACGGCGTCGCTCCGCCGTCCTGGAACGGCCAACCCGCACCGAGGATGAGCCCGAGGTCGATGTCCTGGGCGGCTGAGACGACGCCCTCGTCCAACATGAGCTTGATCTCCGACGCGAGGCCGTCCTCGACCCGTCGCAGGATCTCGTCCTCGCTGAGCGGGCTGTCGCCCGTGACGAGCACCTTCTGGGCCTGCTTCGTGAAGCCGGTCACCTTGCCGCCCTTGTCCTTCTCGACGACCGAGTCCAGGCCGGCGAGCCGGTGGAGGTTCTCCGACGCGAAGAACCGGTCGGGGAACTTCCCGACCATCGTGTCCTGCACGTGCGCGGCGACCTTCCAACCGACGAGGTCGATGAGCTGGAAGGGCGTCATCGGCAGGCCGATGGGCGCGAAGGCACGTTCGACCGTCAGCAGCGGGGTGCCGGCGTCCAGGGCGTGCGCCGCCTCACCCATGACCTTCGCCAGGAGTCGGTTGACGATGAAGCCGGGAGCGTCGGCGGTGAGGATGGCGCTCTTCTTCAGCTTCGCCGCGGTGGCGAAGGCCGTCGCGAGCGTCTCGTCGTCCGTCTGGGGTGTGCGGACGACCTCGAGCAACGGCATGACGGCGACCGGGTTGAAGAAGTGGAAGCCGACGAGCCGCTCGGGGTGCGCGAGCTTCGCCCCGATCTCCTCGACGGAGAGCGAGGAGGTGTTCGTTGCGAGGACCGCCTGCTCCGAGACGTACTGCTCGACCTCGGCGAACACGCTCTGCTTGACGCCGACCTCTTCGAAGACGGCCTCGATGACCCAGTCGCAGGCCGCGAAGTCGGCCTTGTCCGTGGTGCCGGACAGGAGCGCCTTCAGGCGGTTCGACTCGTCGGGGGAGATGCGCCCCTTCCCACGGAGGGTGTCGATCTCGCCGTGGATCCGGGCGACGCCGGCGTCGACGTGGCCCTGGTCGAGGTCGGTGAGGACCACCGGCACCTGGAGTCGCCGGAGGAAGAGCAGCGCGAACTGGCTCGCCATGAGCCCGGCACCGATGATGCCGACCTTCGTGACACGCCGGGCGAGCTGCTTGTCGGGCGCTCCTGCCGGGCGCTTGGCGCGCTTCTGCACGAGGTCGAACGCGTACATGCTCGCCTGGAACTGGTCGCCGACGATGAGCTCGGACAGCGCCCGGTCCTCTCGCTCGAACCCCTGTGCCTTCGTGCCGCTGCGGGCGGCCTCGAGCAGGTCGAGGGCCGCGTAGGGCGACTTCGCGACCGTGCCGATCTTACTCTCGAGCATCTTGCGGGCGGTGCTGATGGCGAGCGGCCACTTGATCGTCCGCTCCACCTTGCCCGGCACGTTCTTGCGCTGCACGGTCACCGTGCCACCGAGCACCCCGTCGGCCCACCGCAAGGAGTCCTCGAGGAAGTTGGCGGACGGGAACATGACGTCCGCGATGCCGTAGGCGAGCGCGTCCTGCGCCTTGAGCATCCGGTTGTTCTTGAGCGGGTTCGAGATGACGACGTTGAGTGCGTTCTCGATGCCGATCAGGTTCGGGAGCAGGTAGGCGCCGCCCCAGCCCGGGATGAGTCCGAGGAACACCTCGGGGAGCGCGATCGCGGGCGCCGAGGCGTCGACGGTCCGGTAGTTCGCATTGAGGCCGATCTCGAGTCCGCCACCGAGCGCGAGTCCGTTGATGAAGACGAAGGTCGGTACGCCGAGGTCCTCGAGCTTGCCGAAGACGTGGTGGCCGAGCTGCGCGAGCTTGGTCGCGACCTCACGGGACGGGATGTCGCCGACCTTGCTCAGATCGGCGCCGGCCGCCAGGATGAACGGCTTGCCCGTGATGGCGACGCCGTCGATCTCGCCGGATGCGGCACGGGTCCGTTGCGCCTCGAGGACGCCGTCGAGCTCGAGCAGCGTGACCGGGCCGAGCGTGTTCGGCCTCGTGTGGTCGCGTCCGTTATCGAGGGTGATGAGCGCGATCGTGCGTCCGCTCGCCACGGTGACGTCCTTCACGAAGGAGCGCGTCACGACCTCGTCGTCGCCGCTGATCGCGACGAGCTCCGAGAAGTCGATGGTCGTGTAGTCGGTCATCTACTTGCGTCCCTTCTTGCCGGTGAAGTACGGGTTCTCCCAGATCACGGTGCCGCCCTGGCCGAGGCCGACACACATCGCCGTGAGGCCGTAGCGCACTTCGGGGTGCTCGGCGAACTGCGCCGCGAGCTGGATAATGAGGCGGACGCCGGATGCCGCGAGCGGGTGCCCGACCGCGATCGCGCCACCCCACGGGTTCACCCGCGGGTCGTCGTCGTCGATGCCGAAGTGGTCGAGGAAGGAGAGCACCTGGACGGCGAACGCCTCGTTCAGTTCGAACAGACCGATGTCCTCGATCGACAGACCGGCCTTCCGCAGCGCCTTCTCCGTGGACGGCACGGGACCGATGCCCATGATCTCGGGCTCGACGCCCGCGAACGCGAAGCTGACGAGGCGCATCTTCGGCGTGAGGCCGAGTTCCTTCGCCGTCGAGGCACTGGCGAGCAGACTCACCGTGGCGCCGTCGGTCAGCGGCGAGGCGTTGCCTGCGGTGACACGGCCGTGGGGCCGGAACGGCGTCTTCAGTCCGGCGAGCCCCTCCATCGTGGTCTCGGGACGGAGCCCTTCGTCGCCGGTGGCGAGTCCCCATCCGCTGTCGCTCCGGAGCGCGACCGGGACGAGGTCGGGCTGGATCCGTCCGGCTTCGTAGGCGGCCGCGACCTTCTGCTGACTACGCATGCCGAAGCGGTCGGAGCGTTCCTTCGTGAGCTGCGGGAACCGGTCGTGGATGCGCTCGGCCGTCTTGCCCATGTTCAGCGCGTCCTCACTGACGAGGCGCTCGGCGAGGAACCGCGGGTTCGGGTCGGCGTCCAGCCCCATGGGGTGACGCCCCATGTGCTCGACGCCACCGGCGAGGACGAGGTCGTAGGCACCGAATGCGATGCCGCTGCCGAGCGTCGTGACCGAGGTCATCGCTCCGGCGCACATGCGGTCGATCGCGAATCCGGGGACGGACTTCGGGAGGCCGGCGAGCAGCGCGGCGGTGCGGCCGAGCGTGAGCCCCTGGTCGCCCTGCTGGGTCGTCGCCGCGATGGCGACCTCGTCGATGCGGTCGAGCGGCAGCCCGGGATGACGTTCGAGCAGTCCGATGATCGCCTTGACGATCAGGTCGTCAGCCCGGGTGTTCCAATACATGCCCTTTTCGCCGGCTCGTCCGAACGGTGTCCGGACTCCATCAACGAATACGACGTCGGCTTGTTCGGCCACGTTGCCTCCTCATTCTCGGGGTACGCCCCGATCCTAGGCGGCAGACACGGGTGGACACCCGGGTGCAGCGCTTCCTACGAAGCGTCCGGGTCAGGCTCCACCGGGGATTGGGCCGACTCGACAAAGGCGTCGGTGATCGCCCGGGCGGTCGCGTCGATCTGCCAGGGGCGTGCCTCGTGCTCGGCGAGTGCCGCGGCGACCGTCTCGACGGTGAGTGGTTCGGGCGGCGTCCAGGCCAGTCGGCGCAGCGTCTCCGGCGTGAGCAGGTTCTCGACCGGCATCGTCAGGAACTCCGCCGTCGCGAGGATCTTCGTCCGTGCCGCGGTGTACCTGGCGTGCGCGTCCGGATTCTTGTCGGACCAGCTGCGCGGGGGTGGCAGCGTGTCGCTCGCTGGTCGGGCACCGGGGAGGTCCTCGGTGGTCTGGCCGGTGTGGATCGCGTTCCACCAGAGGTCGAGTTCGGTGCGGCTCGCGCGCCCACGGAAGTCCGAGAGCGCTGCGAGGTCGCGCTTCGAGCTGGGGTTGGCCTTCGCGGCCGCGGTGATCGAGGCGTCGGGGATGAGCCGCCCGGGGGCGGTGTCGCGGCGCTGCGCGAGTTCGTCACGCGCGACCCAGAGCTCGCGAGCGACGGCGAGGTTGCGTTGTCCGCGCACGGCGTGGAGTCCGGAGAGGCGGCGCCAGGGCTCGGCGCGGGGTGCCTTCGCCTCCCGGGCCAGCGTCGCCTGGAACTCCTGGCGCGCGATGTCGCTCTTCCCGGCATCCTCGATGCGGGCTGCCAGCTCCTCCGCGGCGTCGACGAGCAGTTCGACGTCGAGCGCCGCGTATTCGAGCCAGGAGGCGGGGAGCGGCCGGGTCGACCAGTCGGCGGCGGAGTGCTCCTTCGCCAGATGGATGCCCAACAGTTCCTCGACCACGGCGCCGAGCCCGACACGCGGCAGCCCGAGCAGACGGGCCCCCAGCTCGGTGTCGAAGAGCTCGCTCGGATCGATGCCCACTTCGCGGAGACAGGCGAGGTCCTGGCTGGCCGCGTGCAGGATCGACCGCTCACCCTGGATCAGGGCACCGAGTTCGGCCATGGAGCCGATGGCGGGCGGGTCGTAGAGGAAGACCCCGGCACCGCGACGGTAGACCTGGATGAGGTAGGCCCGCTGGGAGTACCGGTAGCCCGACGCGCGTTCGGCGTCGAGCGCGAACGGTCCGTGACCCGCGGCGAGCACCTCGAGTGAGGCGAGGTAGGCCTCGCGGGTGTCGGTGACGACCCGTGGTGCGGTGGGCGCGGGCGGGGGGAGGAGCGGTGCTGATTCGGGCGCCGCGTCACTCACGGTGAGCTCGTTTGACGGACAACAGGGAGACCCCTTCGGTGGTCGGAGGCAAGCCGGCGAGCATGCACAGCAGCTCTCCCCATCCTTCCACGTGCGCCGCGACGTCGCTCTCCAGCGGTGTCCAGGACGCTCGGAGCTCGATCTGTGCGCCGTCGCCCTGCCGGGCGAGCTCCCCGAAACCACTCGAGATGATCTTCGTCGCGGTGCCGGACGCCGCCTGGTAGGAGGCGCCACGGGTGTCGAGGGCGTCCACGAGCCAGGACCAGGCGACCTCGGCCAGGAACGGGTCGAGTCCGATCTCGGTCTCCAGGGGCGCCTGGGCGAAGCAGACGACGCGGAAGCGTCCACCCCAGGCGTCAGAGCCGTCCGGGTCGTAGAGGAGGACGAACCGCCCCGTACCGAGGTCGGAGTCGGCATCGTGGCGACTCGGTGAGACGTCGGCCGCGAGGGCGATGGCGAACGGCGCGAGATTGCTCGGCGCGGGGATCTCCGTGACTCTCAGATCGGGCCGGACGGCTGCAGCGCGAACAGCGTCCACCGCTCGGGCGAACTCTTCGGGAACCTTTGCCGTCGTCGGACTCTCTACCACGACTGAAGACTAGAGTTACATCCCGATGAATGGGCAGAGGCACGCCGGGCGGAGACGCGGACCCGGGTCGCAGGCAGGCGGTCGAGGAGCGGCGAGCACCGGCATCCGACGGCGGGGTTCGGCGACGGATGCGATCGTCATCGCCGGCGGAGCCGCTGCCGCCGTCGGCGCCCTCGGGCTCGCCGTCGTCGCGACCATCGCCCGCAAGGTGGTGGTCCCGGCTCGGGACCGCCCGAGTGAGGCTCGCATCGTCGGGTTGGACCGTGCCGGCGGGACGGTCGAACTCGTCGCGTCCCCGGACACAATCGTCCCCGGCCGCTACGGCAGCTGGGTGACGAGACGGGCCGCCTACGTGCAGCTGGGCGACATCCTCGAGGTGCGGCAGCACACCGTGGTCCGGACGCTCCTCGGCGGCGACGTCGACGCACTCCGCGTCGGCCAGGAGGCCGAGTTCAGCGGGTGGTTCTTCCGCCGCCCGGAGGAGCTGGGCCTCGCGCACGAGGACGTGCTCGTACCGACCCCGCTCGGGCCGGCGCCGGCGTGGGCGATCCACCCGGAGGACGGACCGTCCACCCGCTGGGCCGTCCTGGTGCACGGCCGGGGGACCACGCGATCCGAAGCGCTCCGAGCGGTGCCGAGCTTCCGCAACGCCGGGTACTCGTGCCTGCTCGTCTCCTACCGCAACGACGGCGACGCTCCGCCCGCGCTGGACTTCCGCTACGCGCTCGGCGACGAGGAGTGGCGCGACGTGGACGCCGCGATCGGCTGGGTGCGTGAACAGGGCGCCGCCGACGTCGTGCTCATGGGCTGGTCCATGGGCGGAGCGATCGTGCTCCAGGCCTCACGGCGGACGACGCACCCCGAACTCCTCCGCGCCGTCGCGCTCGATTCGCCGGTCATCGACTGGGTGGACGTCCTGCAGCACCAGGCCCGCGAGAACCGGATCCCCAGCGTGGTCGGTCGGGTCGCCCTGCTCGCCATCAGCCGCCGGTGGGGACGCCTCCTGACCGGGCAGGCGACGAGCATCGATCTCGGTCGGCTCGACTACGTCGCCAACGCCGCCGACCTCGCCTTGCCGATCCTGCTGATGCACAGTGACGACGACGGTTACGTCCCGGCGGGGCCGTCGCGGGCGCTCGCCCTCGCACGACCGGACATCGTGACGTTCGTCCCGTTCACCGTCGCCCGTCACACGAAGCTCTGGAACTACGACCCGGAGCGTTGGACCGCCGCGGTCTCGGACTGGCTCGACGAGCTCGTGCCGCTACCGCCCGGGCACTGACCGACGGGCCGACGACTCAGGCGAGTTCGCGGAGGCGGCGCTTCGTCCGGCCGAGCAGCGCCGACATCCCACGCAGCCGCAGTGGCGACACCGCCCGGGAGAGTCCGATCATCTGCGGGAAGTCGTCGGGGACGGCGAGCACCTCGTCGACGGTGAGTCCGGCGAGCCCCTGGACGAGGATGCTCGCGAACCCACGAGTGGTCGGCGCTTCCTCGGGAGCCGTGGCGAACAGGTGCACGATGCCGTCCTCGTCGATCTCGACGAAGAAGAACACGGGCGCCTGGCACTCGAGCACCCGCTCCATGAGATCGGGGTGGTCGCGGTAGCGCTCCGGGAGGTCCGGCAGCTCGTCGCTGAATTCGAGGAGCAGCTGCAGCCGTGAGCGTTCCTCGACGGCGAGGAACTCATCTCGGATCTCGGCGAGGTTCGGGGCGAGGAGGGAATCGGTCATGGTCACTCCAGTATCGCAGCCGGGAACAGCGGACCGCCCTCCCGCACAGTGCAGCCGTGCGGAAGGGCGGTGGGTGGATGAGCTCAGCGCGTCGGTGCTTCGCCCGGCTCGGCGCCCTGGACGATCGGCACGCGCACGGCGCTGCCCCATTCCGTCCAGGACCCGTCGTAGTTGCGGACGTTGTCGAACCCGAGCAGGTGCTGCAGGACGAACCACGTGTGACTCGACCGCTCGCCGATGCGGCAGTAGGCGATCACCTCGTCTCCCTCGGCGAGGCCCGCGCCGTCGCGGTAGATCGCGTCCAGCTCCTCGGCCGGCCGGAAGGTGCCGTCCTCGGCGACCGCCTTACCCCACGGGACGCTCTGTGCACTCGGGATGTGACCGGCGCGGAGCGCACCCTCTTCGGGGTAGGCGGGCGCCGTGGTGCGTTCACCGCTGTACTCCTCGGGGGAGCGGACGTCGATGAGCGGCTTGCCGAGGTGGGCGAGCACGTCGTCCTTGTAGGCGCGGAGGGCCGTGTCGTCGCGCTCCACCACGGGGTACTCGACGGCGTCGCGCTCCGTGGCTTCGCGGGTGATCGCCCGGCCGTCCGCGATCCACTTGTCGCGTCCACCGTCGAGCAGCCGGACGTCCTCGTGTCCGAAGAGGCTGAAGACCCACAGGGCGTAGGCGGCCCACCAGTTGTTCTTGTCGCCGTAGATGACGACGGTGTCGTCTCGCGAGATCCCCTTGGACCCGAGCAGCGCGGCGAACGCGGCTCCGTCGATGTAGTCGCGCTCGACCGGGTCGTTGAGGTCGGTGTGCCAGTCGACCTTCACCGAGCCGGGGATGTGGCCGGTCTCGTAGAGGAGGACGTCCTCATCGGACTCGACGACGACGAGACCGGGTTCACCCAGGTGCGCTTCAAGCCACTCCGCCGTGACGAGGCGCTCGGGGTGGGCGTAGGCGGTGAACTTGGTCGAGGTCGAATCGGCGTCGACGGTCATGGGTACCTCCGGTCGTGCAGCTGGCTGCGGTGGGGCTCGGGTGTCGTGCATCTAGGCTGGAAGCCTGTCCCTTCGACAGTACGCCGTCCGCACCACCGAACCGCACCGATGCGTCAGACGCCGTAACCCAGCACCCATGCAGAGCCAGAGGTTTGCCGTGACCACGCCTTCCGTCCCGACCGGATTCCGCAGCCTCACCGACCGTGTCCCCACGGTCAGTGGCGCCGAGATCGTCGCGAGCCTGACGCCGCCCCGGCAGTTCGAGCAGGCGAGCTTCGACTCGTACCGTCCGGATCCCGACTTCCCGGGCCAGGCGGCCGCGGTCGAGAAGCTCCGCGGCTTCTTCGCGCCTCAGGCCGGCGGCGGCGGCGGCTTCTTCGGCCGGCGGAAGTCCAAGGCGCCGGCGGCCAAGCCGGGCATCTACCTGGACGGTGGCTTCGGCGTCGGCAAGACCCACCTCCTGGCCGCGCTCTGGCACGACGCTCCCGGTCGGAAGAAGTACTTCGGCACCTTCATCGAGTACACGGCCCTCGTCGGTGCGCTCGGCTACGCGGCGGCGGTCGCGCAGCTGACGGGCGCGACGCTCATCTGCATCGACGAGTTCGAGCTCGACGACCCGGGCGACACGATGGTCATGACCCGACTGCTCGGGGAACTCGTCGCGACTGGGACGAGGATCGCGGCGACCTCCAACACGCCGCCGAACGCCCTGGGGGAGGGCCGCTTCGCCGCAGCCGACTTCCTCCGCGAGATCCAGGCCATGAGCGCCAACTTCGAGACCCTCCGCATCGACGGCACCGACTACCGCCGCCGCAGCATCGAGGGACACGCCGTGGTGAGCTCCGAGGAGCGGTTCGACGCCCGCACCGCGGAGGCGGCGGCCGCCGACCGTGACGTCACGGTCGACACCTTCGACGGTCTCATCACCCACCTCGCCGCCGTCCACCCCTCACGATTCATCGGACTGCTCGACGGCGTCGACCTGATCGCGCTCCGCGACGTCCACGAGTTGACCGACCAGGGCCAGGCGCTCCGGCTCGTCGCGTTCATCGACCGGGTGTACGACGCACAGATCCCCGTGGTCACGACCGGCACGGCCCTCGACGAGGTGTTCGGTGGCGACATGCTCAACGGTGGATACCGCAAGAAGTACCTGCGCGCGATGTCGCGCATGATCGCCCTCACCTCGATGGACTGATCGGCCCCACCTGGTCACGAAACACGCTGTTTACCTGAGCGGCACTCGCGTAACACGTCGGAAACACGCTGACAGTCGTGCGGAAACCTCCGTTCCCCAGACTGGTCGCTGTACCGAGTCGGACGGCGAGGCCGAGCTCAGCCAGTCCTCACCATCTCGGGCACCCGTTGCAAGACCACGATGTGTGAGGAAGATCCAATGGATACAGGCAGTATCGCTTGGGGAGTCACGGCAACCGCTCTGGTGCTGTTCATGACCCCCGGCGTCGCATTCTTCTACGGCGGCCTCGTGAAGGCGAAGAGCGTCGTCAGCATGATGATGATGAGCTTCGGCGCACTGGGCCTCATCAGCGTGCTGTGGATCCTCTACGGCTTCAACATGTCGGCCGTCGGCAGCCCGCTGGAGTTCGCGGGCAACCCGTTCTCCGACTTCGGGATGACCGCACTCGCGAGCGGCGAGACCGCGAACACCGACCTCGTGGGAGCGACCTATGGCGCCACCTTCGCGATCATCACGATCGCGCTGATCTCCGGCGCCATCGCCGACCGCGCGAAGTTCGGCTCCTGGATGATCTTCGCCGGCCTTTTCGCGACCATCGCGTACTTCCCGATCGCCGCATGGGTCTGGGGCGGCGGCTGGATCATGAACCTCGGCACCACGCTCTTCGGTGAGGATGCAGGCATCGGCGTCATCGACTACGCGGGTGGAACCGCGGTGCACATCAACGCCGGAGCCGCAGCCCTCGCCCTCGCCCTGGTCCTCGGAAAGCGCATCGGTTTCCAGAAGGGCATCACGAAGCCGCACAACGTGCCGCTCACCCTCCTCGGAGCCGCCATCCTGTGGTTCGGCTGGTTCGGCTTCAACGCCGGCGCCGAGTGGCTGAACGAGCTCGCGAACGTCGGACTCATCGTCGTCAACACCGTCGGGGCCACCGCGGCCGCCATCATCGGCTGGATCGTCGTCGAGAAGTTCAAGGACGGCAAGGCGACCTCGGTGGGCGCCGCCTCCGGTGCCGTCGCTGGTCTCGTCGCCATCACCCCGGCGTGCGCGAACCTGACCCCGGGTTGGGCGCTGCTCCTCGGCATCGTGGCCGGCGCCGTCTGCGCCATCGCCGTCGAGCTGAAGTTCAAGCTCGGCTTCGACGACTCCCTCGACGTCGTGGGCATCCACCTCGTCGGTGGCCTCATCGGCACCCTGTACCTCGGCTTCTTCGCGACCGAGACCGGCCTCTTCGTCGGCGGCGGCATCGAGCAGCTCGCGGTCCAGGCCATCGCCGCCTTCGCCGTCCTCATCTACTCCTTCATCGTGGCCTTCGTCATCGGCTTCGCGATCGAGAAGACGATCGGCTTCCGCGTCAAGAACGAGGACGAGATCGCCGGCGTCGACACCTCCGTGCACGGCGAAGAGGGGTACGCCCTCGTCGACTGACCTCGATCGCCTCTGCTTCGCCGAACGGGCGTCGTCCACCAGGACGGCGCCCGTTCGGCGTTCCCTGCGGTGGGCGCCGCGGACGATAGGGTGACGGCGTGTCAACCTTCACCTCGATCATCCGCCGCGTCGCGAACGCACTCCTGGGCCCCTCCACTCGCGCCGCCTCCAGTGCGGTGCGCACCGCCGGCCTCGCGACGCCACCGACCACCACCGCCGCTTCACCCGGACGCTCAGGCCGGACGGCGACGGTCGAGGTCGATCCGCGGGCGGTCGGCGCCGTGTCCATCGACTACGCCCCGGCCGTCGACGGCGATCCCGATCCCGGCGAGATCGTCTGGACCTGGGTGCCGTACGAGGAGCGCGACGGACGTGGCAAGGACCGTCCGGTGCTCATCGTGGCGCGCTCGACCGGAGGCTGGGTGCTGGCGGTGCAGCTGACGAGCAAGGATCATTCGCAGGACGGTGAGTTCGTGCCGCTCGGCACCGGCGGATGGGACAGTGCCGGCCGTCCGAGTTGGGCGAACCTCGACCGCGTCTTCCGCGTGCACCCCGACGGGATGCGGCGGGAGGCGGCTCAGGTCCCGCGTGATCGCTTCGCCCGGGTCGCCACTGGGCTCCGTTCGCGGTACGGGTGGCGCTGACCGACCTGCGACCGGTCGCTCAGGCGTACCGGTCGCTCCGTCGCGGCGCGGCGTCCCACGGCACCTGCCCGTGCTCCCAGGCGTCCGCGGAGCTCGGGGTGGCCGGTGCAGCGGACCGGCGTCCACCCGGCACGGCACGCTCCGCCTCGGCGAGCGTCGCGAACCGACCGATCAATCGGCGGTCCTCTGAACGCGGAGCCCAGGTGACGCAGCGGAAGTAGGCCGGTGCGCCGCTCGGAGCGAAGTACTTCACGAGACCGGCCGGCCGGTCGGGCACCTCCCGCATCACGATCCACTCGGCCTCGCCGATGCGGATCGGCGGGGCAGCGGGGCGATCGGACATGATTCGAACATATGTTCGATTCTGGGGGATGTCAAGGCGACACCGATGATGACGATGTGACAGGACAATCGCCGCAGTGCTGTCTCACCAGGCGGGTGGAAATGGACCGGTACTCGGCTCAGGGACGAGATCCGAGCTCGTGCATTATCGCTGTTCGGCAGAATTCCTAGGCCGATACCCCTGTCACCCAGCAAGCTGGCTGCATGTCGTCACGAGAACCGGCCCGTCTGTCGAGCCGGACAGCGTTCATCGTGGTCGCGGCGGTCCTCGGCCTGTCCTTGTGGGGGAGTGGGTCGCCCGCGATGGTCTATCCGATCTACGTCGACGAGTGGGGCGCTACCCCCGCGCTGACGACCGCCCTCTTCGCCACGTACCCGCTTGCGCTCGTCTTGGCTCTCACGGTCGGCGGCACCCTCTCCGATGCGCTTGGACGACGAAGCGTCCTCCTGGGCGGTATGAGCGTCGTAGCCCTCGGCACGCTCGTGTTCCTCATCGCGGGAGAGCTGCCGTGGCTGTTCGTCGGCCGTGCTGCACAGGGCATCGGTGTGGGTATCGGACTGAGCGCGGCCGCCGCGGCCCTGACCGACTTCAACGTGTCCGCGCGTCCCGCCAGAGCGAGTGCGGTCAACACCGCCGCGACATCGATCGGTGCCACGGTGGCGATCATGGCGGGTGGCGCACTCGTGCAATTCAGTGCAGCCCCGGCGCGGGCGCCCTTCGCGCTACTGCTCGTCGTCGTCATCGTGACGCTGGTGCTGCTCTGGTTCCTGCCCGAACGCGAGACGGTCCGTGCACCGTGGCGGCCCACGCGGCCCCATGTCCCCGTGGCGGGTAGACGCTCCTTCGTCATCGGCACTGGAACAGTGCTGAGCGCGTTCGTGATGGGCGGTGTCTTCTTGGCGCTCGGGGCCCAGATCGCGAAGGAACTCGTCGGCTCACAGAACGCGTTCGTCACGAGTCTGGCGCTCGCGAGTTGGCCACTTGCAGGGGTTCCGGCCGCGTTCGTCGCGAACCGGATACGGGTTCGAACGGCGAGTCTGATCGGTGGCGCGGCGGCCGCTGTCGGGTCCGTCCTCCTGCTCCCGGCGGCTGCGCACCACTCGTTCCCGATCTTCCTACTGGCCAGCGTGGTGAGCGGATTCGGATACGGGCTGATGTTCTCCGCAGGATTCTCACTCGTCTCCGCAGGATTCTCACTCGTCTCGGCAGCAGCTCCGGAGAAACAGCGGGCAGGTGCTCTGTCGACGATGTACCTGACGGTCTACATCGCTCAAGCTGTCGGTGCCGTCGCAATCGGCGTTGTCGCGACCAGCGCAGGGCTCGCCACGGCGCTGACGTTCGGCATGCCGGTCATCGCACTGCTCTGCGTTCTCGCGGCGGTGTGCGCGCTACCGAAGTCGAAAGAGCCGTCGTAGCGCGTCCGTGTCAGCGCTCGCCTGGGCCGTTCGCTACGGGCTCGCCAGGGCGAACGCTCGCCACGTCCCGTCCGGGGGCACGATCAGGCACGGCATCCCCAAGGCGGCAACGCCGACATCGTCGTGCGCTGAGTCGCCGATCATGAGGCAGTCCGTCGGATCGACGCCGAGGGCGTCCGCGGCCAGTCGGAAGATCCGCGGATCGGGTTTCACATAGCCGACCTCGTAGGACAGGATCACCGCGTCGAATGCAGTGGCGATACCCCATCGTTCGAGCGCGGGGCGGATGTCCAGCGCGATGTTCGAGACGATCCCGAGACGCGTCCCCGCTGCTGATGCTCGGGCGATGAAGTCGGATGCGCCTGCGTTCAACACCCATTGGTTCGGCATCACCGCGTACAGCGCTTCGGCGACGTCGATCGGTATCGCGTCGTCATGGCTCAGGGTCGAGACGAAGGCGTGCCGATGCGCGGTGGGGTCGAGGTCCCAGTCCAGAGCCGGGAACAGCCGCCTGGCTTCAACCCACACGTTTCGGATCCGCTCACGTGGGATCGCCCCCGGTGCAGGCCCACTCGCGAGCAGGTCGCTCGCTTCGTCGATCCACTCGTCCACCGACCGGACGACCGCCAACGTGTTGTGGAAGTCGAGGAGCACCGCGCTCGGGCGCACACCCGACTGGTGCGACGGTCGCGCCTCAGCCTGCCCCGTCGCGCGCACAGGCTGACCGGAAGCTCCACCACCGTTGTCGTCGCTCATCCCAGCAACCTAGCTCAGCGCCGCACCCGGAGGGATCGGTCACCGCGCATGGTGGCGGGTCGGCGGGTCTCCTGCCTATCCGACGCGTTCGAGCGGCTCGACCGGAGCCGACCGCTCGATCTCGGCGACCCAGGCGTGTCGGGTCTCCGGATCCTTCCGGATCGACAGGAGACGGTCCATGTAGGGCTCGAGCGCCGTCACCTTGTCGAGTGGGGCCCCGATCACGAGCTGGAAGCCGAGCCGCAGCCAGGCGACCACCGCACGGCCGGCGAACTCCGAGTCCGCCTTGATGAAGCCCTCGTCGAGCAGCACCGGTGCGAACCTCGGACGCGGGCGGTCCTCGTCGCCGAGCTGGTAGCGCAGGGCAGCGCCGACGATGAACGCGACGAGCTCCTGGGTCTCGCCACCGCTCTTGTCGCCGAGCGAGGAGTAGACGCTGACGTCCTGCCCAGACGTGTCGTAGCGCACGGCGGTGATCTCGACGTGACGGCGCACGTCGAGCACCTGGTCGCGGGTCGACTGGGACCCGGCACCCGTGTCGCGCATCGACTCCATGAACCGGCGGAGCCGCTGGAAGCGGGCCTCCAACTCGTCGTCGTCGAGGTTCGCGGTGACTTCGCTCGACAGCGCCCGAAGCTCGCGCCGGAAGGCGGAGGCCTCCTCGCGATGCACCCGGCGGAGGACGATCTTCAGACGATCGTGCGCTGGTCCGAACGGCAGGTCGCGCAGGATGTCGTTGACCGGGACCAGGCGGTCCTCGATCTCCTCGACGGCGCTGTCGAACGCGCTGCTGAGGGGGACCAGGTCCTCGCCGCTCCACTGGGACAACCGACGGCGCCACTCCTGACGGCGCTCGGGGAGACCGGTACCGAGGATGCCGTCAAGGATCGCCCGGTAGTCGCCGTAGGAATCGAGCGTCGTGCCGAGGTTGGGGTCGTGCCAGATCGACTGGTACTGCTCGAACACGTGCACCTGTGCGAGCGCGGCCTGCTCCGCTTGGCGGACGGCCGAGGACAACTCGTCACCGAGCCGGGTGCGGAGCCGCTTCATCGCATCGCCGAACCCGCCGAGTGACGGCACGCCGCCCACCGCTGCGAGGGCGGCTTCGATCCGGTCGACGTCGGCGGGGGAGACCTCCTCCACCTCGGAGCGCTCGAAGCGGTCGATGACCGTCGTCGCCGCGTCCTGCTGATCGACGAGCACCCCGTGCTCTTCGTCGAGGCGTCTGACACGATCCTCGGCCGGGAACCGCTCGGCGTTGGCGGCGTCGAGTTCACGTTGGGCGGCCGCCACCGAGCCCTGGAGCTCCTGCAGGACGTCACTGGCGTCGAGCAGACGCTCCAGCTCGGCCGCGGCGGCGTCACGATGCGCCGCAGCTCCGGCGACGTCGATCCTGGCCCACTCGGTGTCGAGTCGGTACCGGTGGGCGGCCCGCTCGGCCTCACGACGCGACAGCCGCTGCTGGATGCCGGCCTGTCGACCGGCGATGAGCTCGAGGCGCCCACGGATCTCGGCCGTCTCCGCCTCGATCGACGCGATGCGTGCCTCATTGGTGAAGCCGAGGATCGGTGCGCCGCCCGTGTCGCCGTGGGAGCCGCGGCGGCCGTCACGCAGCTGGCCGTTCACGGTCACGCGGCGCCCGCCACCCGAGAGTTCCGACGGTGTCTCCACACACCGCGCGTCGATCCGGTCCGAGGTGACGCGCTGCTCGATCCACGTGCTGAACGGGGAGGTGCGGTATGTGACGCGGCCGGAGATGAACGCGGGGTCACCCGCTTCCGGGGAGGACGGCTCATGCAGCGGAACACCTTCGAACTGCAGGCGGACCGGGATCCGGACGGCGTCGATCGCGCGGCCGAACGCGTCGAGGTGTTCCTCGTCGACGAGGACGGTCCTCGCGAGACCGTGCAGGGTGACCTCGATCGCGGGACGCCAGGCGGCATACGCGGGAGCGACGTCGATGAGCTCGGCCACGAACGGCAGCTGTTCCGGGTCGAGTCCGGCCGCCTCGGCGAGGGCGAGCCTCGCCCGGTGGAGTCGATCGGGGACCGCGCCGTCACGGCCGCGAAGCGATTGCAGCTCACGGCGGAGCTCGGTGTTGCGCTCCTCGAGAGGGAACGCTTCGCGATGCAGCTGGGCGCGATCGGTCTCGATGGCGTCGAGCGCGGTGTCGTCGTCGGCGAGGAAGTCCTCGCTGCGGCCGAGCGCACGCCGGAACGAGTCTTCGTCCTCGATCGGATCGTCGAGGACCTCGGTGCGCTCGTCGAACAGCGACCTGGCTCGTGCCACCTCGGCGTGCGTCGCCTCCGCGGCCTCACGGCGTTCCTCGGCACGCCGCAGCGCGCTCCCGCCCTGCTCCGACACCTGCCGCTCGAGTTCACGGACGCGGACACCCGCCGCAGCGGCTCGTGCCCGCGCCGCCTCCAACGTGGCCCCGGCCTCGAGCTTCTCCCGCCGATTCCGGGAGACCGCTTCATCGAGCAGAGCCTCGTGTGCGCGACTGCGCCAGACGGTGAACGGGGTCGTGCCGTCCTCGGTGAAGCCGAGGCGCTCGAGGTCGGCCGCCGCCCGGTGCCCGTCCTCGTACTCGCGACGCAGCTCACCGAGCCGCTCGAGCACTCGAGCCTTGCGGCTCTCGGTCTCCATCGCGAGGTACGCCTCGTCGAGCGCTTCGAAGTGCGACAGCGCCCGGTCGGCCGCGTCGTACGTGCTCGGACGCTCCAGCACCATCGACTTGTACAGGCCGTCGACCGTCGGCAGGTGCTGGCCCGCCTGGATCCGGGCCAGCAGACGCATCGCCCGACCACCGTCGCCACCGGCACCGATGCCGAGACGGGTGTGCAGCGTGTAGGACAGCTCCGCGTAGGTGTCGCGGACGACGAATCCGGGGATGCGACCCTGGAGCTCACCGGCGTCGAACCGCTTCGGCACGAACGCCTCGAGATCCGTGAGCTCGAACGGCCCGTCGACGGTCGCCATGGTCATCGACAGGTCACCGGTGCGCAGCGCACGTCGGGGGACGAGGTAGGCGCGCACGACGGTGAAGCGACGGTCGTCGTCGTTGAGGAACGTCACCGCCACGGCACCCCAGGTGAGCTGATCCGTGCCGCGCAGGTTGATGTCGCGCATCGCCCCGGTCTGCGGGTCCCGTGCCGAGTCGACCTTGCCGCGGAGATACGTGAGCAGGTTGCGCTGGTCGGGATTCCGCGCCCGTCCGACCGCCGCGTCGTTGGAGGCTCCGTTGAACGGCACGTCCGACGGCATCATGACCGCGAGATACGCGTCCATGAGCGAGCTCTTCCCGGTTCCGGAGGCGCCGGAGATGAGCGTCGCGCGGGAGGCGAAGTCGACCGATCGGTACCCGTCGAACCCACCCCAGTTGATGACCTGCATCCGTTCGATGCGCCACTGCTCGACGAGGTCCAGCAGGGTGTCGGTGTCCGTGGAGCGGCTCATCGGTCGTCCTCTGCTGCTGGTGGCTGGGTCTGGTCGTCGGGGGAGTCCTGCGACTCGACTGCGGTGCCGTCGGGCTCGTCGTCCGAGTCCGCGTCGGCATCGGTTCGCGGCTGTTCGGACGCCGGATCGACCGCTGCGGTCTGCGTTTCGAGCCACTCCAGGAGTTCCTGGAGGCGCTCGAGGGGGAGCAGCGTCTCCACCACCGACGCGATCCGGTGGCGGCGGGCGTCCTTGGTCCGCAGCAGGACGCGCGCGGTCAGCAGCTTGTCGATCGCGCGCTCGACGCGTCCGTCGTCGCGGGCGCGGTCGGTGGCGTGCTCGGGCCGGAAGCTCGCGACGAAGCCGAGGAGCTCGTCGTGTTCGACGATCGCGGCCCGTGCACCGTTGGCCAGTTCGGTCCGGAGACGCGTCCGCAGGTAGACGAGCAGGATCGTCTCCTCGCGGCTGTAGCTGGTGTCGTGCAGCAGGGTAGGGAAGGGACGCCGCCCGCTCTCCGAGCCCGCCTGGCGCTTGAAGGCGACCTCGGCCGAGCGGTCCACCTCGAGCTCCAGGAACAGCTCGTTGAGGCGGGACCGGAGCAGCGACTCGGACTCGAGGACCGTCCGCCACTCGGCAGGCTGGAGCGCGGGGCTGACGTAGCGGTGCTTCAGCAGAGCGACCAGCGCACGACGTTGAGCGGCATCGAGACGTCCCTCGTCCCCTTCGAAGAGGGCGAAGGAGTCGTCATCCGGGCCGGCGACCGGCGCCTCGGCGGGTGCGACGGCGTCGAGGCCGTCCGTCGTCAGGTCGTCCGACATCGGGTCGGTCGTCGCCGTCACGGTGGGATCCGTCTCGGAGGTCATGTCATTCCGTTCCGCGCCGGGCCTGGTCGGCCGGAGCAGTGGTCGTGGTCGTCGTGGCCCGCATCAGCGCCGCGACACCGGCCTCACCGAGCGGGAAGGCCGGGAGTTCGAACGCGGTGGTCGTCCCGTCCGGACGGACCGTCTCGTAGCGACGGCGTGGTGCCTGCTCGTCATACGTGCCCAGCTGGGTCATGAGGTGGACGAGGCCGAAGAGCTCCACCGGACGTCGGAGTTCCGGATCGAGCCCGGAGAACGCCGCATGGGCGTCCTCGGCACCGGAGGTCACCGCATCGAGGAGTCCGACCCGGAGCTCGTCGAGCAGCGGACCGCCCTGCGACCGGAGGGTGTCGAGCGACATCGCCGCGCCGTCGGTCCGTTCGACGGACGTCGCGATCGGCGGCGGAGCGACCTCGACGTCCGGATCGTAGAACCGCTCGCGCAGGTGCTCGATGTCGATGGTCTCGGGGAGGAGCGGCAGGTCGACGGTCGCGCGTGGTCCGGCGGTCCGCATCCAGATGCCGAGGCGCTGGTTCAGTGCTCGCAGGGTCGTGTCGAGTTCGCGGTCCTGCACGACGTCGTGATGCACGATGTGGTCGCGGAGCGTCGCGGTGAGCCGCCGACGCTGCGCGAGGACGTCGTCGATCCCCTGTCGGATGATGCCGACGGCACCCCGGAAGCCACGGAGCTCCGCGGGCCCGAGCCTGGCCGAGAAGGGGTGGTCGAGGATCGTGGAGAGGTCGCGCTTGAGGTCCTGCAGCAGATCGTCGTTGCGGAGGAGTTCGAAAGCGCCCTCGAAGGCCCGACCCTCGGCCGTCGCCGTCATCAGCTCGTCGGTGCGCCGGAGGTAGTCGTCGAGGATCTCGCCGATCGGACGGGTGTCGTTCCGGAAGTCCTCGACGATCCGCCGGTGCATCGCGATGACCGACTCCTCGACCCGGCGGAAGTCGCTCGGGAGCTGACGGATGAGGTCGGCGATGTTCGCGTAGCCGTCCTGCATCCGGTCGTCGCTCGCCGCCACGACGATGCCGCCGGCCGCGACCCGTTCGCGTTCCGCCTGGAGATCGGCGAGCTGCGCGTCGATGCGACGCAGATGCTCGTCACGGTCCGGGTCGGCCTGCAGCGCCCATCGGCGCACCGAGTCGAGGATCATGGTCAGGCGTGACTCACTGATGAGGGCACGGTCGTGTGCGAGGCCGTCGACTAGCGAGACCGCTTCAAGCGCGTGCGAGGTGAGCGAGTACTGCTCCTCGCCGTCGTCGGTGCTGGTCCGGACGAGCCACTGGTCGTGGACCCACTCCCGGCAGAGCGTCCGTCCGCCGCCGCGTTCATCACCGCCGGCCGGGATCCGCGCACCGCGTGCCGCGAGTTCGCCGAGGTACTCCTCGACCTGCAGATGGAAGCGGTCCGCTGCGACGAACTGGACGTCGCGGCCGAACGTGGTGCGGAAGATCGCGACCACCGCGGGTGCCGTCGGCCGGCTCAGCAGCCGGATCGCAGGACGCTCCAGCGCGTCCCGGACGCGGCCGAACTCTCCGTCGATCTCTCCCACTGCACTCCTCGATCGTCCGGGCACACGAACACCCCGAGGCCACCGCAGCTGCCAGATTATCAGCGCACCGCACCCGTGGTGAGCCACGCCGGGCGTCGACGGTCCCGATCCGCCCGGGCCCGGTCCGGCCGCTGTCAAGGTCCAGGGTCAGGCCGGGTGGTCCGGTTACGGTGAGGACATGGGAACAGAGCGATGCCCCGAGGTCCTGCGGGGAGACGGTTGAGCCGCGCGAACGGTGATCGCCGGTGATCCGTTCGGCGCTGCGGACGCTCGGTTGGTGGGCGCGCGACTACGCCTACGCACTCGTCTGGCAGGTCCGGGCCTTCGTCAGCCGGACCGACCCGCACGACTTCCTGTCCGGCGACCGGTCACCGATCGTCGTCCTCCCGGGCGTCTACGAGACCTGGCGGTTCCTCGAGCCGCTCATCCGCCGACTCCACGACGACGGACACCCGGTACACGTGATCGACCCGCTCGGACGCAACGACCGCTCGGTCCCGGTGGCGGCACGACTCGTCGCCGACTACCTCGAGGCGAATGGGCTCGGCGACGTCGTCCTCCTCGCGCACAGCAAGGGCGGGCTCGTCGGCAAGTACGTCATGTCGCTCGGCGGCGGCGGAGCCCGGATCTCCGGGATGCTCGCCGTCGCGGCGCCGTTCGCCGGATCGCGGTACGCGAGGCTCATGCTCCTCCCGAGCCTGCGCATCTTCACCCCCGACGACCCGACGATCCTCGCGCTCTCCCGAGAGGCGACCGTCAATCCGAGGATCGTCTCCGTCTACGGGCGCTTCGATCCGCACATCCCGGGCGGCAGCCGACTCGACGGCGCCAAGAACGTGGAACTCGACACCGGCGGACACTTCCGGATCCTCGCCCACCCGCGGGTGTTCGCGGAGGCGCAGCTGCTGGCGGACGGACGGGACGCATGACGGTCGAGACGCTCGAGACCGCGGCCCACCCGCTCACGACCGTGGACGTGGTCGTTCCGGTGAAGGACGACGCCGCACTCCTCCGACGCTGTCTGCGCTCGCTGCGCGCGCAGCACACCGGACCCGCATCCATCATCGTCGTCGACAACGGCAGCCGCGATCGCGCCGAGGTCGCGGCCATCGCCGAGCGGTACGACGCGGTCCTCATCGATGAGCCGATGCCCGGCATCCCCGCGGCGAACGCAGCGGGCTTCGACCACGCGACCGCGACGGTCGTGGCGAGACTCGACGCGGACTGCGTGCCGCCACCGGACTGGGTGACCAGGATCGCCGAGGCGTTCGCGACGGATCCGGAGCTTGCGGCACTCACCGGCCCCGCCGTCTTCATCGACGGTCCGCGCCTGCTCCGTGCACCGCTCGCCGGCCTCTACCTCGGGGCGTACCGGCTCTTCGTCGGAGCCGCCCTCGC
This sequence comes from Plantibacter sp. CFBP 13570, assembly GCF_014841395.1. NCBI lineage: Bacteria > Bacillati > Actinomycetota > Actinomycetes > Micrococcales > Microbacteriaceae > Plantibacter > Plantibacter sp. CFBP 13570. Next base: position 47,525 of record NZ_JACYTW010000007.1, read on the forward strand.
CCAGGTCCCGATCTTCGGATCCAACTGTGCGATCCGGCGCACGACGTGGGACCAGATCGCCGAGGCGGTGCACCGCGAGGATGCGGAACTGCACGACGATCTGGACGTCTCGGCCCATCTGGGTCTCCACCGACGCGTGCGCTACGACCGGTCGCTCGGGATGGGGATCTCGATGCGCCCGTTCACCGATGCCGGTTCACTCGCACTCCGGATGCGTCGGGGCTGGACCACCCTGCGTGTGCACTGGCCGGAGGAGCTGCCCGCCGTCCGGTGGCTCCAGCGCGGCACACGACTGCGCACCGGTTCACCGGGCTCGCTTCGTCGCTGACGAGTGATGCCCCGGGCGGCGGCCGACGAGACGGCACTGCCCGGTCGACCGTTACGCGCCGGACCCCGTCGCCACCACGCTGGTGGTCGCGATCGACAGACGGCTCGGGGTGGTCGACTGAACGCGGACCCAGTCGTCACCCGCCCGCCGCACGGCGCCGGCCTCAGCGAACGCCTCCAGCCAACCGGTCATCGGCCAGGTTCCCCACCGGTCGGCGAACCGCGCGCCGTTGCGGAGGATGTCGTCGAAGTGCTGCCAGGGCGGGCGCTGCGTCTCGTGGTGCTGGTGGTAGGCGTGGGCGCCTCCGACCCACACGAGTGGCGTCCCCGCCGCGTTCAGGGCGAACGCGAAGTCGGTGTCCTCGCCGCCGTAGCCCTCGTAGCCCTCGTCGAAGCCTCCGGTCCGGGACCACGTCGACGCACTCGTCGCGAACGACAACGACCAGAACAGCGGGTACTCGTCCTCGGTGGCGACGCGCTCCGAGCCGTCGTCCGGGTTCGGTCTCGCCGCATGCGGTGCCGTCGCCGCCGCCAATGCGCGGCGGTCGGTGACGTCCACGCCGGGCGGCAGGTAGGTCACCGGGCCGCAGAGGACGGCGCGCGGGTGGCGATCGGACGCCTCACGGTATCGGTCGAGCAGGGCCGGCCCGGGGACGCAGTCCGCGTCGAGGAACACGATGAGGTCGGCACCGCGGTCGATGGCGAGCGCTGCACCGGCGTTCCGGCCTGCCGCGAGACGGAGTCCGTCGGACCCCGGTGGAAGGTGGACCGTCAGTTCCGCATCGAGAGCCGGTGGTGCGTCGTCACCGATCCACACGACGAGTCGCTCCACCACGTCGCCCGACGTCGGCATGAACGCCCCGACGGCCTCGAGCTGCCGTTCGAGGTGCCCGAGTCGTGGGCGCGAGCACAGGGTCACGATCGAGGTCCTCATCGCCCACCCCCTGCAGGATCGCCGGCCGCGACCGCCTCGATCGCCTCCGCAGCTCGTCGGGCGGCGCCCGCCACCTGCCAACGAGACCAGTCGGGGTGGAACTCCGAGGCCCGGTCGAGGATGCCCGTCCAGTCCGCGGCGTCGGGCCAGGACGACCGCACGACCGCCAGCTCGCCCGCTTCGAGGGCACGGGCGGTGGACACCTGCTCGTCGAACGGGCGCTCCTGTGGGACCACGACGGCCGTGACGCCGGCCGCGGCGAGATCGGCGACCGCGTTCTGACCGGCCCACGACACCACCACCTCCGCCCGGCAGAGGGCGTCCCACGGGTCGTCGGTCCAGACGGACCCGGCACCGGTGCCGAGCGAGGTCCAGTCGCGACCGCTGGCGTAGGCGGCCTCCTCCACGGCTTCCTGCGACACCGCGGAACCCCCGGCACCGGCGAGGAGGAGCACTCCGCTGCGCCCGGCTTCCGCGGCCGTCCGCTCGCGTCCCTCGAAGCGACTGATGCCGCCGGTGTGCACCACCTTGTCCCGCACGGGACGGAGGTGCTCGAGGTCCAGGACCCCGTGCGGCCACGGAGCGATGATCGTCGACGCCGCACGGAAGGCGAGGGCGTGCGGTTCGTCGTCGCGACGGCCAGGCTGTGCCATGACGACGGTGGGAACGCCGAGCAGGCGTGCAAGGAGCACCACCTCAACGGAGACGTCCACCACCATCGCGTCCATCCGCTGCTGCGCGAGGGCGGCGGCGATGGTCGCAAGACGAGCACGGTGACCGGCGTGACCGAGCGGCGCCCAGTGCAGCAGCCCCTCCGCGGTCGGATCGCAGTCGTCCGGGGGAGACGCACCGTCCGGCACGTCGTCATCCCGGTCGAGCACCACCCAGGAACAGTTCGAGGGGAGTCCCATCGGCGCCGGGAACGAGCTGAAGCAGACGATGTCGGCGTCGAGGTGGGGTGCGACGGCGAGCAGACGCGTCACGTGTCCCCGTCCGTGGTGATGCACGTACCAACCGATGCGGGGCCTCACGAGCTGAACTCGTCGACGCGACCGGAGCCGAGCACGGGCGAGTCGCCGAGGAGCGCGGCGAAGTGCTCCTCGAGCCGACCCACCCTGGCGTCGAGCGAGAAGCGGGCTAGAGCGGATGCCCGGATCGAGGCGCGGAACCCTCGGTCCAGCTCCGACTGCCGGATCAACCCGTCCACGCGGTCCGCCATGGCCGCCAGGTCTCCTGGTGCGACGACCTGCATCCCGACGCTCGCCTGGGCGATCTCGGGCACGCCGCCGACGGCGAAGCTGACCACCGGGGTCCCGGTCATCAGCGCTTCCGGCGCGACGAGACCGAACGGCTCGGCCCATGCCGGCGTCGAGACCGCTGCCGCGCTCCGCCCCACGAGCGTGGCGAGCCGCGTCGGGTCGAGCGGCCCGACATGTCGGACGTCACGTCCCAGCAGCGGCGACAGCACGCGCTCGGCGTACACCGGATCGCCCACGCGACCGGCGATGACGAGTCGGCGCCCCAGTCGGCGGGCGACGTCGACCGCGAGATGCGGGGCCTTCTCCGCGACGACCCGTCCGAACCACACGAGGTCGTCACCGCCTCGGCCTGCCCGCCAGGCATCCGGATCGATGCCGTTCAGGAGCACCTCGGACTCGACACCGGCCGTCGCCCACGTGCGCTTCGTGAACTCGCTCACCGCCAGGAACCGGCTGCCGTCGGAACCGGCCCGGTTCGCTGCTGCGGCGACGGCCTCGTCGACCGGTGTGTGCAGGGTGGTGATCATGGGGACGCCCAGCTCAGGTGCCAGTTCCACCGGGAGCGCGTCCAGGCAGTGGTTCGACACGACGTCATACCGCCCAGGACGAGCGGCGATCGCTTCGAGAGCGCGACGCAATGCCGGGACGGACCGGGTCGCGTGGTCCGGGGGATACCGCTCGTCATCAGGGGAGGACCAGCGTGGCCACCGCAACTCCGGCAGTTCGAAGACGCTGCCGCGCTCGACGAAGTCGGACCCGCGGACGCCGATGAACGTCACCTCGTGGCCTCGTGCGCGAAGCGCGGTGACCTCCGACCACACGGCGGATTCGAGCCCGCCGGCGTGTGGACGACGGATGGGGAAGCGCAGCGGGGCGATGACGACGACGCGCAGTCGTGGACCGGCCGTCACGAGGCGCGCTCGGCGATGACTCGGCGGTACAGCTCGGCGTGGGCTACTGCACCGACGGCGTCGTCGACGACGCGACGGGCGCGGCGCTCGGCGACGGTAGCGCTCCGATCGGCGGAACCGGCTCGGGTCGCGCCATCCGCTGCGAGGAGCTCGCCGACGGCACGCTCGAGTGAGGCTCCGTCCCCGAGGTCGTACGCGGAGACCGTGTCGTCGGGATGCTGCTCGAGGTACGCACCGATCCCGGACGGGACGGCGACGGACACGCCGAGATCCCAGCAGAGTTCGAGCCAACCCGAGTGGGTGCCGTGCCGGTAGGGGAGCAAGCAGACGTCCAGGCGGCTGAGTGCGATGGAGAGTCCGAGGTCGTCGAGACGCTCGTGCTCGATGAGGAGCGCCGCTTCCGATCTGCCGACAAGCCGTCGGACGGCGTCGCGGGCCTCCGGATCGCGGACCACGTGGTGCATCCGCACCTCCGCGACGACGTCCGCTCCACGGCGGCGGAGGCGTTCGACCGCGTCGATGAGGGTGGTGACGGCACCGACCGCGTCGACATTGGGGCGCAGGTCCTTCAGGTGGACGCCGACCCGCGTCTCCGCCGACGGCAAGACGAGCGGAACCGTGACGTCATCCGACAGGAGCGACGGGTGCGGGATGACGACGGCGTCGCGGCCCCAACGTTCCCGGATGCCGGCGGCGGCGCCGGGGGTCAGGGTGATCAGGGCGTCTGCTCCACGGACGAGCTCGTCGAGCTGCCGGTCGTAGGCGGCCTGGTTGTCGAGCTGCGGGTGTTCGAGGTCGTGCACCGTGTACACGACCGACCAGCCGACCTGGTGCGCTGCCTCGATGCACGCGGTCACGTGTCCGGGTGGGAACGACTCCGTCCCGAAGTGGATGTGCAGCACGTCGGCATCGACGGCGTGGACGTGGATCCAGTCCGGATCGAGGGCGGCGGGCGGCCACCAGACGCCCGACGGCGCTCCGTCGACCGGCGGATCGCTCAGCACGTCGATGTCGGGCGAGGCGGTGATGCGGCCGACGTAGGGGTGCGCGGCCGGGATCGAGACGACGCGGATCGGACGAGATGCCGGGTCGGCAGCTCGATCGGTGGCGTGCGACATCACGGTCGACTGCATGGCGGGATCCCCTGTACGGATGCGGGCGCGAGAGGCGCGGACGGGTCGGCACGATACGGGCGCCGTCCTCCGAACATAGGTCCGATGACGAGAGTGCCCGCGACCCTTGACGCGGGCCCTCCGCTGCACCACCATGACGCAGGTGATCGCAGCCCCACCCCGTCTCCTCATGGTCGGCCCACAGCACCACGGCGTCGTCCAGTACGCGATCGACGTCGCCGACGCCGTGGTCGCCACGGACCCTCGCGCGGAACGGGTGTACGCCCCGACCCCGTCCGACGCCGTGCACCTGCTCGACGGCGTGGACCGTGCACACGTCCACGTCACCGACCGCCTCTTCGGCCGGTCGCCCGAGGAGGCGGCGGACGCCGTCGAGCGCCTCGCAGACGTCACCGAGTTGACGGTCACCCTCCACGACATCCCGCAGACCTCGGACGGCAGGATGCTGGACCGCCGCATCGCCGCCTACGCCCGGTTCATCGCAGCCGCCCACGCGACGGCCGTCAACAGCCGGCACGAGCAGGCGCTCGCTGAAGAGTTCCTCGGCGTCAGTGCCGCGACCGTTCTGCACGCCATTCCGCTCGGCTCCCGGATCGGGACGGCGGCGGTCACGGCCGACGATGCATCGCTGACGGGAACGGCCCGCCCACTCACCGTCCTCATCGCCGGATTCATCTACCCAGGTAAAGGTCATTCGTCGGCTATCCAGGCGGCTTCGCGTGCGGCGGAGGATCTCCGTGCCGCCGGTCACCAGGTCGCCGACGTCGTCGTCCGAGCCATCGGTGGCCCCTCGGCCGGGCATGAAGCGGACGTGCTCGCCCTCGAAACGGAAGCGCGCGCCGTCGGTGTCTCGTTCGAAGTCACCGGGTATCTCGACGATGCGGCGTTCGCCGCGCAGATCTCGCTTCCTGGCATCCCGCTCGCCGCTCACGGTCATGTCTCCGCGTCACGCTCGATGCTCGACTGGGTCGAGGCAGGCCGCCGGCCGCTCGTCGTCGACTCGCGCTATGCAGCGGAGATGGAGCAACTGCGCCCGGAGACGATGGTCCGGTACGACCCGTCGACGCTGCACGCCGAGTTGGCCGCGGCCTGGCTGGACCCCTCGCGGACGCGCCTGCCCGCCGGTCGCAGCCTCCGCCCGGCGCTGCCGGACACCGCGAGCGCGTACCTCGACTGGTGGTCCGGACAATGACGCTCGCCGTGCCGATCGGGCACCGCGGTGGTGGGGTCAGCTTCGGACATCGGTCGCCCCCGAGTGCTCGGTGACCGGGACCTGCGCCTGCTGCAGGTGTGCGGTCGCATTCGCCGCTCGCGCCTTCCACGCCCGTCCGTCGTGGACGAGGTGGGTGAAGGACGCGTTCGGCGTCGGACGGAGAGCGGCCTCCTCCAGGACGCGACGCTCGTCCCACCCCTCGCAGATGTAGCGGAAGAGCGATATGACGGCGTCGTGACAGACCACCAGGGCCCGCGTGCGGTCGGTGTGCCGGTCCAGGTCGCCGATGAACGAGCGGAGGCGGAGGGCCACGTCCGTCCAGGCCTCACCTCCTGGCGGTCGATAGTAGAACTTGCCGAGGAACCGTCGTCGAGCGGCCTCTTCCGGGAACTCGGCGTCGACGCCGATCGAGGTGAAGGTGTCGAGGATACCGAGTTCGCGATCACGCAGCCGCTCGTCGACGACAGGACGAAGCTCATCGGCGTCGAGCGCTGTGGCTCGAAGGGCGACCACGGCCGTCTCGTGCGCTCGCCGATAGGGCGAACTGAACACGATGTCCGGCCGGTCGGCGGGCGTGAGGGCCGCGAGACGTCTCCCCACCGCAGCCGCCTGCTCGAGCCCGAGTGCTGAGAGCGGGACGTCGGCGTCACGGCTCGGAACGGCGATGCGGTGGGATTCCGAGCGATCGGCTTCGAGTGCGGCGACGTTCCCGGCGCTCTCACCGTGGCGGACGAGGATCAGTTCCGTGATGGCCATGGATCCACGGTAGCCAGCACGATTCGGCGGCCGCAGACCTTGACGAGTCGATGATCCTCCATGAAGCGACGCCGGCCGCCGACCGCTCGCCGGTGGTGGCACAGCTCGATGATTGCGACAAACCGACGATGCCCGGGCCGTGACGGAGTCCTATCGTTCGACCATGTCGTCACCCACCGCAGTTCGATCGCCGCAACCGTCAGCATGGGCGCCCATGGCGATCACCGCCTTCAGGGTGCTGTGGTTCGCCCAGCTGGGGAGCAACATCGGCACCTGGATGCAGACCGTGGGAGCCCAGTGGGTCCTGGTCGAGGCCGCGGCCGGTGCGGCGCTCATCGCCCTCGTGCAGACCGCGAGCCTCGCGCCCGCCATCCTGGTCGCCCTGCCAGCAGGCGTCCTCGCGGACTCACTCGACCGGCGACGGCTGCTCATCTGGGGATCGGCGGCGAGTGCGGTCCTCGCAGCCGCGCTCACCGTCGTGGCGGCGGTCGGCGCGCTGACGCCGTGGACGATCCTGGCCTTCACCTTCCTGCTGGGCATCACCTCGACCCTGACCTCACCCGCATGGCAGGCGATCCAGCCGGAGCTCGTGCCCCGCAACCTGATCGCGGCGTCATCGGCGCTCGGCGGTGTCACCGTGAACGGAGCCCGTGCGGTCGGTCCGGCCCTGGCCGGTGTCGTCCTGTCGGCCTTCGGTGCTCCCGTCGTGTTCGGTGTCAACGCGCTGAGCTTCGTCGTGGCCGTGATCGCCCTCGTCTGGTGGAAGCGACCCTCGCAGACCGGTCTCGACGACCGCGAGCCGTTCGGGGCAGCGTTGCGAGCGGGGGTCCGGTACGTCGTCTCCGCGCACCTCGTCCGCCGGATCCTGCTGCGTTCCGCACTCTTCGCGCTGCCTGCCAGTGCCCTCTGGGCGCTGCTGCCCCTCACGGCGAAGCGCCTCCACCTCGACTCGAGCGGATACGGTCTCCTACTCGGTGCTCTCGGTGTCGGTGCCGTGCTGGGCATCTTCGCCCTGCCGCTCGCTCGGCGTCGGTTCTCCGACAACACCGTCATCGCCGGGAGTGCGGTGCTCTTCGCCGCCGGGTCGCTCGCAGCGGCGTTTCTGCCCTTCGCGCCGACCCTGCTGCTGCTCGTGTTCGCGGGGCTGGCCTGGATCGGCACCCTCACGGTGCTGAACGCCGCGCTGCAGCTCACCCTGCCGCAGTGGGTGCGGTCCCGCGGAGCCTCGATCTACATCCTCGTCTTCATGGGCGCGATGGCCATCGGCTCGATCGGCTGGGGCGTGGCGGCGCAGGGACTCGGCACGCCGCTCGCGTACAGCGCTTCGGCCGTCCTGCTCCTGCTGGTGGCGGCCAGTGTTCGGGTGCTGCCCCTGCTCCCCGGAACCGGAACCGTCGACCGCAGCATCTCCATGTCCTGGCCCACACCCACGCTGGTGTTCGAGCCGCAGCCGACCGACGGGCCGGTCCTCGTGCAGATCTCCTACACGGTCCATCCCGACTCGCTCGCCGCGTTCCAGACAGCCATGGGTCGTGTCGAGTCCTCTCGTCGCCGGACCGGTGCCTCGAGATGGGCCCTCTACCGGAGTGGCGAAGAGTCCGACGTGCAGTTGGAGACCTTCATGGTGCCGTCATGGGGCGAGTTCCGACGACAGGAGACGCAGCGTCTGACCGGTCGCGACCGCGATATCCGCGCTGCAGCGCTGGCCCACGCGGACGGTGCACCCGTCGAACGCCACTTCTTCCCGAGCGATGCCCCGGAGTCGTCGCACCGGACCGGGTCCGCCAGGCCGGAACGGCCTGATCGCGCGGAGTGAGTCGCCACCGTGGAGAGGGAGCTCATCGGGCGACGAGCAAGTGATGTGGGCGATACCGGACTCGAACCGATGACCTCTTCCGTGTGAAGGAAGCGCGCTACCAACTGCGCCAATCGCCCGCAGGTCGTCCGCACCGGAGAGGTGCCGAACAGCCGCGAGTCACGATACTAGCCGATGCCGGGGGACGAACGCACATCCGCAACGCTGTCGACCCAGTACGCGCGCCGGTTTGAACATCGGTCCCGGTTTCGGCTAGAGTCGTTCGAGCACGCAGTGATGCGGGCAATGCGGATGTGGCGCAGTGGTAGCGCATCACCTTGCCAAGGTGAGGGTCGCGAGTTCGAATCTCGTCATCCGCTCGAGTGTCAGTAGTGTTGTTCCGGCAGGAACCCTACTCGGCAGTGTGTTCGGTCACACATGGTGGCGTGGCCGAGAGGCTAGGCAGCGGCCTGCAAAGCCGTCCACACGGGTTCGAATCCCGTCGCCACCTCACCTCAGCAACACAGTTCCACCAGCAACATCCCGGCGTCGTGTCTCACACGCCACCCGGGCGATTGGCGCAGCGGTAGCGCGCTTCCCTGACACGGAAGAGGTCACTGGTTCGATCCCAGTATCGCCCACCACAGAAAGCCCCCGGACCCCCGGGGGCTTTCGTCGTTCGAGCACATGCAGGCAACGCAGGGGGACCATGCTTCAGCGAGTCATGGCGGAGACCACCGGGCCGCAGCGGCGCTCGTCGCCATCGCGCGACGGACGTGTGGCATGAGCCGCATCGGCGATTGGTGGCGGTCGAGCAACGCGAAACCGCGACGGCATCCCACGGACCCGGGCCACGCCGCCGTCCCGTACCCGGCGCTCAGCCGGTCGGACCGGGTGGCGTTCGCCCAGTGCGAGCAGTACCTCCTCCGTGAGATCGTCGAGGCCAGAGCGTGGGGACGGCAGGTCGCCAGCCGCGGTGACACGCCCGACACCAACGGTTGGCTCATCATGCCCGGTCGGACGCACTCCTCCCTGATGGACGACTCGAGGGGCATGGGGGCGATGCCGGCGGTGATGGACTCCGTAGTGCAGTGGCTCGCGGACGCCGGGGCGATCCGCCCACTCTCGGAACACACGCGGCAGGCCATCGCGGTCTCGAACGCAGAGGAACGGCTCCGCGATTACCCGGAGTACCACCCTGACGGCGACGGCCAGCGCACCTGGGACGACGACGTCTGGGAGGTGGAGTCGATTCGGATGCTCCAGATCTACCCGCACCTCGCCGATGCGAACGACGACTGGAGCCAGCAGGAGCGCCGGTGAGTGGCTCCACCCACTGCGCAGCCACGTACCGTCCCACCACCGGGCCGACGCGCTCGGTCTCCGAGCTTGTCGGCGGGCAGACCAGCAACTTCCACAACCACCGACACCCCACCGGTCCCTGAGAGCGACGCCCCGCCGAACCCCTGAGCAACCCCCACCGGTCTCTGAGCAACCCCCACCGGTCCCTGAGCAACCCCCACCGGTCCCTGAGATTGTCGAAGGGCACACGAGCGACTTCCCCGACCGATCCCACTCACCATCTGGAATGTCAGTGGTCCATGATGGACTTGCTCCATGACCGAGACCACCCTCACCGCTACCCGCGTCGGCGACGACTACGCCGCGCAGCTCGCGGAGTTCTCGGATGCGTGGGCGGAGCTCCACCGGCAGCAGGCCGTCCTCAACGCACGGAAAGCGCGCCTCCTCGCCCGCTCCGCCGCCTACGCGGACGCCTTCGCAGACGCCACGGTCCCGGCGATCTTCCCGCCGGCCGAGCGTCAGGCGCTGTCCCGCCGGTCGACCTGCGCGGCCCTCGCGATGGCGACCCGGACGCCGGAGCGGACGATCCAGCGGGCGACCAACGACGCCGAACGTCTCGTCAACGACGCACCAGCCGTGCTCGAGTCGCTGGAGGCCGGCAGGATCTCGGCGCGGCATGCGCGGGTGATCACCGACCAGCTGTGCGACGTCCCGACCGCGGGCCGGGCGGTGTTCCTCGACCAAGTCCTTCCAGAGGCGGAGCGCCTGACGGCCGCAGGACTCAAGAACCGCGCCCGCGTCCTGCGCGAGCGCCTCCACCCGGAATCCATCACCGCCCGAGCAACCCGCTCAGAGGCCGACCGCCGGGTGGAGTTTGAACCGGCCGCCGACGGCATGGCCTGGGTGCACCTCTTCACCACCGCGCCGATCGCGCAGGGCATCGTCGAACGGGTCGAAGCCGCAGCGGCCAAGGCACGCGCCGCCGGCGACACTCGCACCTGCGCGCAGCTGCAGGCGGACGCCCTCGCAGCCCTCGCTCTCACCGGTGTGACCCCGGAAGACGTCATGTCCAGCCCAGTCCTGCCGCACCCCATCGAGGTCCAGGAGCACATCAAGCCCACCGTGCAGATCACCGTCCCGGCGCTCAGCATGGCCGGCGTCAGCGACGCCCCGGCCACCCTCGACGGGTACGGCCCGATCGACCCGGAGACCGCCGCCCGTATCGCGGTCAACGCCCCCAGCTTCACCCGGATCCTCGTCCAACCGGAAACCGGTGCGGTCCTTTCCGTCGGGCGGAATCAGTACCGGGTTCCGGCCGATCTGCAGCGCGCGGTCCGGCTTCGGGACGGCACCTGTCGGGCACCGGGCTGCGGCAGGCGAGCCCGGGCCTGCGATCTCGATCATTCGGTCGCGTGGGAGGACGGCGGGACAACGGATGTCGGGAACCTCGCCTGCCTGTGTCGACATCACCACCGAATGAAACATCTCCCCGGGTGGAACCTCGACCACGGGCCTGGCGGGGTGCTCGACTGGACAACACCCGACGGCAAACACCACCGGACCGAACCGGACCCCGCACCGTTCTGACCCCCGCCGGTCCCTGAGCCTGTCGAAGGGTTCCTCGTGGGCACTTCGACAAGCTCAGTGACCGGGAAACGTCCGCCCGCATCGCTTCAGTCCCCGAGCCGTGCCCCACTTCGAGAAGCTCAGCGACCGGGGGAGTGCACCCGGACCGCTCCGAACCCGGAGTCTGTCGAAGGGTGGTTCGGCCTGGACGGTGCCACTCAGGACGTCGTCACAGGCCGACGCGCCGAGGAAGATGGAATTTCGGCCCGATTTTCCGCGGAACATCAAGGGTTGGGCCGACTCGCCCGCGCCGAGGTGTCAACGAGCGCCCTCAACATCGGCTAGAGTTTCCAAGCACCCAGAAACGGGATGTAATGCGGATGTGGCGCAGTGGTAGCGCATCACCTTGCCAAGGTGAGGGTCGCGAGTTCGAATCTCGTCATCCGCTCGAGTGTCAGTGAGAACGTGCAAGCGTTCCGCTCGACAGTGTGTTTCATCACACGTGGTGGCGTGGCCGAGAGGCTAGGCAGCGGCCTGCAAAGCCGTCCACACGGGTTCGAATCCCGTCGCCACCTCGCTGGCAACACCACTCACCTGGGCGATTGGCGCAGCGGTAGCGCGCTTCCCTGACACGGAAGAGGTCACTGGTTCGATCCCAGTATCGCCCACAGGAACACGAAGGGCCCGAGCGAACAGCTCGGGCCCTCCCTCGTTCCACAGACCACCCATTGCGCAGACCACCCGTCGCACGCCCGGACGTCCGTTCAGACGGCGAGGACCGCCCGCTCTCGGCGACGCAGGACCTCCGCGACCCCCCACACGATGAGGCCTTGGCCCGCGGCGTAGGTCGCCATGATGATCTCGTCTGCCGCCCAGATCGTCACTGCAGGCACGAAGCGGTCGAGCGCGATCAACGAGTCGGAGACCAGGAACAGCGCACCGCCCACGGCGATCGTCGGCGTCGTCATCGTCGATGACGCCGCCATGGCCCCGATCACGACGGCATAGACGACGACCGCCGGATACAGCGCCCCCATGTCCTGCTGACTGAGGAGCGAGATGCCGGCGACGAGCCACACCAGGTACACGAGCGCCCAGACCGGCGGACGGTTCCTGGTACGCAGATGCCGCACGAAGAGCAGGACATAGCCGGCCTGCGCGAGCATGAAGAACAGGATCCCCACGCCGAACGCGAGTTCGCCCGGAACCATGAGGGCGACGTCGCCCAGCCAGCTGCAGAGGATCGCGACGAGCGCCGTGACCGCAGCGACCGAAAGCCGTCGGACCGACCACACGAGCGCCAGCGCGAGGACCAGCATGATGAACGGTTTGGTGAGGAGCGACAGCCATTCCTGACCGGATGCGAGGGCGATGATGTGCACGAGTGCGACCACGGGCAGCGCGGCGAACAGCGCCGTCGCAGCCCCGCCCCTCTGCACAGCCGTCATCAGCGCCACCCCCGTCACGTCGTAGGCCTTCACTCTAGCGATGCGACCGAGCACGAACCATGGCCGCCGACCGACGGCAGCGTCTCCTCGTCGTGGACGACGATAGGCTTGCACGGCCAAGGTTTCACCTGAGAAAGAGAGATCATCCGTGAGTGACGGGTTCGCACTGTTCACCGACCGATCCGTGGTCGCCATGCGCGTCAACGGCGAACTGAAGGACCTCGCCGCCACGGTGACGGAGACGGACACCGTCGAGCCGGTGCACCTCGACTCGCCCGACGGTCTCAACATCCTCCGGCACTCCGCAGCCCACGTGCTCGCGCAGGCCGTGCAGCAGGTCGACCCGCACGCGAACCTCGGCATCGGCCCGCCGGTCACCGACGGCTTCTACTACGACTTCGACGTCGCCGCACCGTTCACGCCTGAGGCGCTCAAGGTGCTGCAGAAGACGATGGACCGCATCATCCGCCAGGGCCAGCGCTTCGTGCGACGCGTCGTCACCGAGGACGAGGCTCGCGCAGAACTCGCGGGGGAGCCCTACAAGCTCGAACTGATCGGCCTCAAGGGCGGATCGGCAGCCGACGACGAGAACGTCGAGGTGGGCGGCGCGGAGCTGACCATCTACGACAACGTCGACCCGAAGACAGGGGAGACGGTCTGGAAGGACCTCTGCCGCGGTCCACACCTGCCGAACACGCGCATGATCGGCAACGGCTGGGCCCTGACGCGCCTCGCCGCGGCGTACTGGCGGGGGAGCGAGAAGAACCCGCAGCTGCAGCGGATCTACGGCACCGCTTGGGCGACCAAGGACGAGCTGCGCGCGTACCAGACGCGGATCGAGGAGGCTGCCAAGCGCGACCACCGCAAGCTCGGTGCCGAGCTCGATCTCTTCAGCTTCCCCGAAGAGATCGGCTCGGGTCTCGCGGTGTTCCACCCCAAGGGCGGCATCATCCGCAACGAGATCGAGAACTACATGCGCGAGCGCCTGCTCGCTTCCGGCTACGAGCTGGTGAACACCCCGCACATCACGAAGGGGCACCTGTTCGAGGTCAGCCAGCACCTGGCCTGGTACAAGGACGGCATGTTCCCGGCGATGCACCTCGACCAGGAGGTCGACGCCGACGGCCACGTCACCCGTCAGGGCCAGGACTACTACCTGAAGCCCATGAACTGCCCGATGCACAACCTGATCTATCGGGCTCGAGGGCGCAGCTACCGCGAACTGCCGCTGCGTCTCGCCGAGTTCGGCACGGTCTACCGGTACGAGAAGAGCGGCACCCTCTCCGGGCTCACGCGCGTCCGTGGCCTCACGCAGGACGACGCCCACATCTACGTCACCGACGACCAGGTCAAGGACGAGGTCGGCCGCCAGCTGCAGTTCGTCCTTGAGACCCTCCGCGGCTACGGTCTCGACGACTTCTACCTGGAGCTCTCGACGAAGGACCCCGATAAGTACGTCGGCACCGACGAGGTCTGGGACGAAGCGACCGAGACCCTCCGCCAGGTGGCGGTCGAGTCCGGTCTCGAGCTCGTCCTCGACCCCGCCGGCGCAGCCTTCTACGGTCCGAAGATCTCGGTGCAGGCGCGCGACGCGATCGGTCGGACGTGGCAGCTGTCCACCGTGCAGCTCGACTTCAACCTGCCCGAGTTGTTCGAGCTGGAGTACACGGCTGCTGACGGCACGCGCAAGCGTCCGGCGATGATCCACCGCGCACTCCTCGGCTCGATCGAGCGCTTCTTCGCGATCCTGCTCGAGCACTACGCGGGTGCCTTCCCGGTGTGGCTCGCCCCTGTGCAGGTCGTCGGGATCCCCGTCTCCGAGCAGTACGAGGAGTTCCTCGGCGGAGTCGTCGCCGAGCTGCGCTCGTCCGGGGTCCGGGCAGAACTCGACGCCTCCGACGATCGGATGCAGAAGAAGATCCGCAACCACACCAAGGCGAAGACCCCGCTGCAGCTGATCGTCGGCGAGGAGGACCAGGCCAACGGCGCGGTGAGCTTCCGATTCCGCGACGGCACCCAGGAGAACGGTGTCCCCGTCGCCGACGCCGTGCGCCGGATCCGCGCCGCCATCGCCGCGAAACTGCAGGTGAACACCGCAGCGGAGCTGCCGGCATGACCCCGGGCACCGAACCGGAGTCGTTCGAGTCGATCGACACCTCCCACCTGGTGGGCGTCCCGGACGCATTCCAGCGTCTCTGGACGCCCCACCGGATGGTGTATATCAAGCAGGGCCAGCCATCCGACGACGGTTGTCCGTTCTGCATCGCGCCGACGCTCGACGACGAGTCAGCGCTCATCGTGCATCGGGGCGAGCACGCCTTCGTGCTGCTGAACCTCTTCCCGTACAACTCCGGGCACCTGCTCGTCTGCCCGTACCGCCACGTCGCGATGTACGACGACGCGACGACGGAGGAGGTCGCCGAGATCGGCGCCCTGACGCAGACGGCGATGCGGGTCGTCCGGTCCGTCTCGAGGAACGACGGCTTCAACCTCGGGATGAACCAGGGTGCCGTGGCCGGCGCCGGGATCGCGGCGCACCTGCACCAGCACATCGTGCCGCGCTGGGCGACGGACGCCAACTTCTTCCCGATCATCGCCCAGACCAAAGCGCTCCCGCAGCTGCTCGGCGATGTCCGACAGGCGATCGCGGACGCCTGGCCGACCTCGGCCTGATCCGTCGGGGCCGGTCCATCTGGACCGGTCCACCCAAGTCCAATTTCCGGCCTGTGGACGGAGCACCGTCAGGCCACCCGCCGGTACGCTCGCCATCATGACCGAGAGCAGCACGACCACTGGACAGCACGGCTCGAACCGCGTGAAGCGCGGACTCGCGGAGATGCTCAAGGGCGGCGTCATCATGGACGTCGTCACCGCCGAGCAGGCCCGTATCGCGGAGGACGCCGGGGCCGTCGCCGTGATGGCCCTCGAGCGCGTCCCGGCGGACATCCGGTCCCAGGGCGGCGTGGCTCGGATGAGCGATCCTGACCTCATCGAATCCATCATCGCCGAGGTGTCCATCCCCGTCATGGCGAAGGCTCGCATCGGACACTTCGTCGAAGCCCAGGTCCTCCAGGCGCTCGACGTCGACTACATCGACGAGTCCGAGGTCCTGAGCCCGGCCGACTACGTGAACCACATCGACAAGTGGGGCTTCGACGTCCCGTTCGTGTGCGGTGCCACCAACCTGGGAGAGGCGCTGCGGCGTATCAACGAGGGTGCCGCGATGATCCGCTCGAAGGGCGAGGCCGGCACCGGCGACGTGTCCGAGGCGACGAAGCACATCCGCAAGATCCGCTCCGAGATCGCGCACCTGTCGTCGATGTCGAAGGACGAGCTGTACGTCGCGGCGAAGGAGCTCCAGGCCCCGTACGACCTCGTCGTGGAGATCGCCGAGACCGGCAAGCTCCCGGTCGTGTTGTTCACCGCCGGGGGAGTGGCGACGCCGGCCGACGCCGCGATGATGATGCAGCTGGGTGCCGACGGCGTGTTCGTCGGATCCGGCATCTTCAAGTCCGGCAACCCGGCTCAGCGGGCGGCGGCCGTCGTCAAGGCGACGACCTTCTTCGACGACCCTCAGGTCATCGCCGAGGTGTCCCGTGGTCTCGGTGAGGCGATGGTCGGCATCAACGTCGCCGACCTCGCGGCACCGCACCGCCTCGCTGAGCGTGGCTGGTAGCCCCGCGTCCGCCCTGAACCAGGTGACGTCGTGACCGGGTCGGCGCGCGTCGGCGTCCTCGCCCTGCAAGGGGACTTCCGCGAGCATGCGGCCGTCCTCACCGGCCTCGGGGCGGACGTCAGCCTCATCAGGCGTCCCTCGGAACTGACCGACATCGACGGACTGGTCCTCCCCGGCGGGGAGTCGAGCGTGATGGACAAGCTCGCTCGCTCCTTCGACCTCGCCGGACCGTTACGCGAAGCGATCACCGCCGGGTTGCCCGTGTACGGCACCTGCGCCGGACTCATCCTCCTGGCCGACCGGATCCTCGACGGGATCGCCGGCCAGCAGAGTCTCGGCGGGCTCGACGTCTCCGTCCGGCGCAACGCCTTCGGGTCGCAGCTCGACTCCTTCGAGACGGACCTCTCGATCCCGGTCCTCGGCGACCCGCCCGTGCACGCGGTGTTCATCCGCGCGCCGGTGGTCGAGGCCGCCGGACCGGCGGTGACACCACTCGCCTCACTGCCCGACGGTCGGATGGTCGCCGTCGAGCAGGGGAACCTCCTCGGCACGTCATTCCACCCCGAGGTCACGGGCGACACCCGGTTCCACGCCTACTTCCTCGACAAGGTCGAGCGATCCCGCTGAGGCACCGTTGCCTGCTCCCGCCACCCGTCCCGGCGTGATCGCGAGTTCCGGGCCGCTGGCCTAGACTGGTCAGGTTCTTTTCACGCAGTTAGGGAGCACATGTCCGGACACTCCAAGTGGGCGACGACCAAGCACAAGAAGGCGGTCATCGACGGCCGTCGCGCGAAGTCGTTCGCCAAGCTCATCAAGAACATCGAGGTCGCGGCCAAGATGGGCGGCGCAGACCTCGCGGGCAACCCGACGCTGCAGGACGCCATCCAGAAGGCGAAGAAGACCTCGGTCCCGAACGACAACATCGACCGCGCCGTCAAGCGCGGTGCCGGCCTCACCGGTGAGGTCGTCGACTACACCACGATCATGTACGAGGGCTACGGTCCGAACGGCGTCGCCCTGCTCGTCGAGTGCCTCACCGACAACAAGAACCGTGCAGCAGCCGATGTCCGGACGCTGATGTCCCGCAACGGCGGCACCATGGCCGACCCGGGCTCCGTCGCCTACAACTTCCAGCGCAAGGGCCTCATCGTCGTCCAGGCCGAGGGGACCACCGAGGACGACGTCCTCGGCGCCGTCCTCGATGCGGGCGCAGAAGAGGTGAACACCGAGGGCGAGACCTTCGAGGTCGTCACCGAGCCGAGCGACATGGTCGCGACCCGGACCGCACTGCAAGAGGCCGGTATCGACTACGACTCCGCCGACGTCGCCTTCGTCCCGAACCTCAAGGTCGAGATCGACGCCGACACGGCGCGCAAGGTCTTCAAGCTGATCGACGCCCTCGAGGACAACGACGACGTCCAGAACATCTACAGCAACTTCGACCTCACCCCCGAGGTGCAGGCCGAACTGGAGGCCGACGACGAATAGTCCGGCACGCGTGCCGAGCGAAGCTCGTTCGAACGGATGTACGACACTCCGCCCTCGCGGAGTGCTCGGCGCATCGCCCGCGCTTAGGGTCGGAACATGACTCTGCGCGTCCTCGGCATCGATCCCGGCCTGACCCGATGCGGGGTGGGGGTCGTCGACGTCCTGCCGGGACGGCAGGCCACGATGGTCGAGTACGGCGTCATCCGGACGGACGCGCACGCCCCGCTCGAGCAGCGACTCCTCATGATCGCGCAGGGCATCGCCGAGGCGATCGAGCGCACCTCGCCGACCGCGATGGCCGTCGAGCGGGTGTTCGCGCAACACAACGTCCGGACCGTCATGGGCACCGCTCAGGCGAGTGGGCTCGCCCTGCACGCTGCGGCCGCGAACGGGATCCCCGTCGGCCTGCACACCCCGAGCGAGGTCAAGGCCGCGGTGACCGGATACGGCCGGGCGGACAAGCTCCAGGTGCAGACCATGGTCGCGCGGATCCTCGGTCTCGACGAACTCCCGAAGCCCGCTGACGCCGCTGATGCGCTCGCGCTCGCGATCTGCCACGCCTGGCGACCAGTCGTGTCGACTGCTGCGACACCCGTCGGCGCACCGCCGCAGGGGAGTGGAGCACTCACCCCGGCCCAGCGTGCCTGGGCTGCTGCGGAACGCGGCGGCGCTCCGCGCGAGGCGGCCGTCCGGGCCCGGGCAGCGCGGAGCCCTAGGCTGGAAGCATGATCTCCTCCCTCCGCGGCACCGTCCTGAGCGCGGTCGGCAACCTCGTCGTGATCGAGGTGGGCGGAGTCGGATTCGCCGTCCAGGTCACGCCGGCCCATGCGCTCTCACTCCGGGTCGGCACCGAAGCACTCCTCTCGACGACACTGATCGTGCGGGAGGACTCGCTCTCCCTGTTCGGGTTCCGATCCGCTGAGGAGCTGTCCGTGTTCGAGCTCCTGGTGAGCGTCACCGGGGTCGGCCCGAAGTCGGCACTCGGCGTCCTGGAGGCGTTGACGCCGGAGCAGATCGCCGCCGCCATCTCCGCGGACGACGACGCCCCGTTCCGAAAGGTCTCGGGGATCGGGCCGAAGACGGCGAAGCTCATCACCGTCTCGCTCGCCGGCAAGCTCCGCGTCACCAGGACGACGCCTGAAGCTCCGGCGACCACCGTGAACGCGGCCGCGATCGCCGATCAGGTCGTGACGGCGCTCATCGGGCTCGGTTGGCCGGAGAAGACGGCGACGCAGGCGGTCGTGGAGGCCTCCGCCTCCGCAAGTGCGGACGACCTCTCGACCGTGCCGTCGCTCATCCGCCTGGCCCTCGGCAGACTCGGCCCGGCGCACGCCGGAGGCCGTACCTCGTGACGGACGCTCCAGAAGACCTCACCAATCCCGCCGCCGAGTCCGACGCGGAACTGGCGTTCGAGGGGGCGCTCCGTCCGCGGTCGCTCTCCGAGTTCGTCGGTCAGTCCAAGGCCCGCGGTCAGTTGCAGCTCCTGATCACGGCCGCCGGGATGCAGAACCGCACCCCGGACCACATCCTGCTGGCCGGCCCTCCTGGACTCGGCAAGACGACCCTCGCGATGATCGTCGCGCACGAGACCGGGAAACCGCTCCGGCTCACGAGCGGTCCGGCCATCCAGCACGCCGGCGACCTCGCCGCCGTCCTGTCGTCGCTGACCCCGGGTGAGGTCCTCTTCATCGACGAGATCCACCGCATGGCCCGCCCTGCCGAGGAGATGTTGTACCTCGCCATGGAGGACTTCCGCATCGACATCATGGTGGGCAAGGGCGCCGGCGCGACGAGCATCCCGCTCGAGCTGGCACCGTTCACCCTGGTCGGGGCGACCACCCGCTCCGGTCTGCTGCCGAACCCGCTCCGCGACCGCTTCGGGTTCACCGCCCATCTCGAGTTCTACGACGAGCCGGAACTGCAGCAGGTGCTGCACCGCACCGCCGACATGCTCGGGCTCGACATCGACGGTCGGGCCGTCGCCGAGATCGCCGGACGCTGTCGGGGTACGCCGCGCATCGCGAACCGACTTCTCCGCCGGGTCAGGGACTACGCGCTCGTGCACGGTGGCCGCGCCGACCTGGAGACCGTCCAGGCCGCGCTCGAGCTCTACGACGTCGACGCCCTCGGTCTCGACCGACTCGACCGATCGGTCATGGAAGGCATGCTCGACCGCTTCGCCGGAGGCCCGGTCGGGCTCAGCACACTCGCGGTCTCGGTCGGCGAGGAAGCGGAGACGATCGAGTCCGTCGTCGAGCCGTTCCTCGTCCGGATCGGCCTCATCACGCGCACGCCACGGGGCCGCGTGGCGACCCCGGCCGCCTGGCGGCACTTCGGCAGAACACCTTCTCAGCATGGCTCGACCCTCGATGGCCTATAATTTCCCTTTGGCGGTGCGTTCCCAACGTCTCCCGCCCTCAATCTCCTCTGGAAGGTTCCCATCGTGGATGCAATGACCCTCGTCCTGTTCGGCCTCGCCGGCGTCATGATCGTGTTCATGATGGTGAGCAACAACAAGCGGAAGAAGCAAGCCGCGGAGACCGAGCAGAAGCTCGTCCCCGGCGCCGACGTGCTCACCGGCTTCGGTGTCTACGGCACCCTCATCTCGATGGACCGCGACTCCCGCAAGGCCGATGTCGAGATCGCCCCCGGCGTCATCGTCACCATCGACCCCCGCTACGCGGGTGCGGTCGTCGCCCCGACGGTCGCCGAGACCGCGGAGGAGGCTCCGGTCGTCGAGTCGATCCCCGACGACGCCTCATCGCTCGACCTCTCCAAGCCCGAATTCGGCCAGCGCGTCGAGGACACCTCGAAGCCGCAGAAGAGCGACGACTAGTCCCAACCCCTTCCCGGGCGGTGGCCGTCGTGCCACCGCCGGCAGAGAAAGCTGAGTTCCGAGTTTGGCAAAGTCGACTCCGGTCAAGAAAGCGTGGCGTTCGCTCACCTGGCTTGGCGTAATCCTCATCGGTTTGTTCGCGATCAACGCGGCCGGGGTCCTCTGGGGGAACAGCTCATGGGCGCCCAAGCTGGCCCTCGACCTCGAGGGTGGCACCCAGATCATCCTCGCGCCGAAGCTGGAGTCCGGCCAGACGGTCTCCAACGAACAGCTGAACCAGGCCGTGGCGATCATCCGCCAGCGCGTCGACGCGTCCGGCGTCTCAGAAGCGGAGATAACGACGCAGGGTCAGAACGTGGTCGTCTCGATCCCGGGAACCCCCGACGAAGCGACGCTGAACCGGATCGAGAGCTCCGCGAAGCTCGAGTTCCGTCCGGTCCTCACCTCGCAGCAGCTGACTCCCGGTCAGCCGTCCAACACCTTCATCGGTGAAGACGGCGCCTCGACCCCGTATCCGACGCCGGATCCGGGCCTCGAGAGCACGCCGACCGCGTCGCCGACCAACGCGAGCGACCTGTCGCAGGTGACGCCCGCGCTGTACGCCGCCTTCCAGGCCTACGACTGCGCCGCGAACGCGGATTCGCTCGACGCCACCGCAGCGCCCGCTGCCGACCCGCTCATCACGTGCGACGTCGACGGCACCTTCAAGTACGTCCTCGGCCCGGTCGAGGTGTCCGGAGAAGACCTGTCCGACGCGAGCGCCGGCATCAAGACGACGTCGTCGGGTGCCAGCACGGGCGAGTGGGCGGTGTACCCGGTCTTCAACGAGAAGGGCACCGCGCTCTTCGCCGACGTCACCGGCCGCCTGACCTCGCTGCAGAGCCCGCAGAACCAGTTCGCGATCGTGCTCGACGGCAACGTCATCTCCGCACCGCAGTCGCTCGCCGTCATCTCGGACGGCAAGCCGGAGATCAGCGGCTCCTTCACCGAGGAGTCCGCCAAGACCCTCGCCGACCAGCTCAAGTTCGGCGCCCTGCCGATCAGCTTCGTCGTGCAGAGCCAGGACACCATCTCGGCGACCCTCGGTTCGACGCAGCTGGAGAGCGGCCTCATCGCCGGTCTCATCGGGCTCATCCTGGTCGTCATCTACACACTGTTCCAGTACCGGCTCCTCGGCACCGTGACCATCGCCTCGCTCGTCGCGGCCGCGGTGCTCACGTATGTGGTGATCCTGCTGATGTCCTGGCGTCAGGGCTTCCGCCTCTCCCTCGCCGGGATAGCGGGCCTCATCGTCGCCATCGGTTTCACCGCGGACTCGTTCATCGTGTACTTCGAGCGCATCAAGGACGAACTCCGCGACGGCCGCGGTCTGGAGTCCGCCGTCGAAGCCGGCTGGAAGCGCGCCAAGCGCACCATCTACGCGGCGAAGGGTGTCAACCTCCTGTCCGCCGTGGTGCTGTACGTCCTCGCGATCGGTAACGTCCGCGGCTTCGCCCTCACCCTCGGCGTCACCACGATCATCGACGTCATCGTCGTGCTGCTGTTCACGCACCCGATGATGCAGCTCCTCGGCCAGACGAAGCTCTTCAACAGCGGCAAGCCGTTCACCGGTCTCGACCCGTCGGCGCTCGGCGCCATCTACCGCGGTCGTGCAGAGTTCCGGAAGCCCGTCTCGGTGCCTGGCGCCAAGGCCGCGTCCAGTAGCCGTGAGGCGGCCAAGCGCCAGACGATCGCCGAGCGCAAGCAGGCGGCCCTCGTCGGAGGCGGCTCCGACACCAGAGCAGACGATCTGCCGACCGATGGGAAGGACTCCTGATGGGTGCGTTCGCACGGTTCGGAAACGAGCTCTACACCGGGAAGCGCTCCTACGACTTCGTCGGCAAGCGCAAGATCTGGTACACGATCGCCATCATCGCGGTCGTCCTCTCGGTGTTGATCCCGGTCGTCAAGGGCGGATTCAACTTCGGCATCGAGTTCCGCGGTGGTTCGCAGTTCCAGATCGCCGACGTCAAGAGCACCGATCAGACGCTGGCCGAAGACGCGGTCGCGTCCGTCGTCAGCGGCGCGACCACCCACGTGACCGTCGTGGGCGGCAACTCGGTCCGCGTGCAGACCGACCAGTTGAAGAACGACAAGGTCACCCAGCAGGTGTCGGCAGCCTTGGCCGAGGCCTACGGCGTCGAACAGTCCGACATCACGAGTTCGTTCATCGGCCCGTCATGGGGTCAGGACGTCTCCAAGCAGGCGATCGTCGGCCTCATCGTGTTCCTCGTGCTCGCGGCGATCCTCATGGCCCTGTACTTCCGCACCTGGAAGATGTCCGCGGCCGCGCTGCTCTCCCTCATGCACGACCTCATCATCACGGCCGGTGTCTACGCCGCGACGGGCTGGGAGATCACGCCGGCCGCCATGATCGGCTTCCTCACCATCCTCGGCTTCTCGCTGTACGACACCGTCGTGGTGTTCGACAAGATCCGCGAGAACACGACGCTCGACGCCGACGGCGCGGCCCGGACATTCGGGGAGTCGGTCAACCTCGCGGTCAACCAGACCCTGGTGCGCTCGATCAACACCGGCGTCGTGGCGGCGCTCCCGGTCGCGGCGATCCTGTTCTTCGGTGCCTTCGTCCTCGGTGCCGACACGCTGCGCGACATCTCGCTCGCCCTGCTCGTCGGTATCCTGGTCGGCACGTACTCGACGATCTTCGTCGCCGCACCGCTCTACGCCAACTTCCGGCACAACGAGCCCCGCATCGCCAAGCACGACAAGCGCGTGTTGCAGGCGCGCGAGCGCGCTCAGACCTCGGATGACGCCGAGGGCGAACGCACGGAAGCAGACGCGCCGCTGGCGCGTTGACCCTGACAGCGACCGACAACCGCGTGCACGAGCGCAGGGAGGCCTGAGATGGCGGACACCACGACATCCTCGACGGCCTCCCTGCGCCGTCTCGTCCCACGGATCTTCTCGAAGGCACAGCCGGCCGGCGCCGTCGACACCCTGATGCGGACGGTGCGGCAGCACCATCCCAAGGCCGACCTGGCGCTCATCGAACGTGCGTACACGGTCGCCGAGCGGGCCCACTCGGGCCAGAAGCGCCAGAGCGGCGAGCCGTACATCACGCACCCGGTCGCCGTCTCCCAGATCCTGGCCGACCTCGGCATCGGACCGAAGACGATCGTCGCGGCCCTCCTCCACGACACCGTCGAAGACACCGACTACTCGCTCGACCAACTCCACGCCGACTTCGGCGACGAGGTCGCCATGCTCGTCGACGGCGTCACGAAGCTCGACAAGGTCAAGTACGGCGACAGCGCCCAGGCCGAGACGGTCCGGAAGATGATCGTCGCGATGTCGAAGGACATCCGCGTCCTCATCATCAAGCTCGCCGACCGGCTGCACAACGCCCGGACCTGGGGATTCGTCCCGGCCGAGAAGGCGGCGAAGAAGGCCACGGAGACCCTCGAGATCTACGCACCACTCGCGCACCGCCTCGGGATCCAGGCGATCAAGTGGGAGCTCGAAGACCTGTCCTTCGCCGTGTTGTACCCGAAGCTCTACGCCGAGATCGAATCGCTCGTCAAGCAGCGCACACCGCAGCGCGAGGAGTACGTCCAGCACGTCATCGACGCGGTGAACGAGGACCTCAAGGCGCAGAAGATCCGCGGCAAGGTCGCCGGTCGCCCGAAGCAGTACTACTCGATCTACCAGAAGATGGTCGTCCGCGGCCGCGAGTTCGACGACATCTATGACCTCGTCGGCATCCGTGTCCTCGTCAACTCGCTGCGCGACTGCTATGCGGTCCTCGGGTCGATCCACGCACGGTGGACGCCCGTCCCAGGGCGTTTCAAGGACTACATCGCCACGCCGAAGTTCAACCTGTACCAGTCGCTGCACACCACCGTCGTCGGACCGGGCGGGAAGCCCGTCGAGATCCAGATCCGCACGAACGAGATGCACCAGCGAGCCGAGTTCGGTGTCGCCGCGCACTGGAAGTACAAGGAGCGGATGAACAGCGGGAAGACCGCGTCCTCCGCCGAGCCCGACAGCTCGATGGCCTGGCTCGCCCACATCTCCGACTGGCAGGCGGAGACGGCGGACCCGGGGGAGTTCCTCGACTCGCTGCGGTTCGAGATCGGCGCGAAGGAGGTCTACGTCTTCACCCCGAAGGGGCGTGTCGTCGGCCTGCCCGCCGGCGCGACGCCGGTCGACTTCGCCTACGCCGTCCACACGGAGGTCGGCCACCGGACGATGGGCGCCCGGGTCAACGGGCGGCTCGTGCCGCTGGAGAGCTCGCTGAACACCGGCGACGTGGTGGAGGTCTTCACCTCGAAGAACCCCGACTCCGGTCCGAGCCAGGACTGGTTGAACTTCGTCAAGAGCCCACGGGCGCGGAACAAGATCCGCCAGTGGTTCACGAAGGAGCGACGCGACGAGGCCATCGAGCAGGGCCGTGACGCGATCGCGCGGGCGATGCGCAAGCAGAACCTGCCGCTCCAGAAGCTCATGAACCAGGACTCGTTCGCCGAGGTCGCGGCGCAGCTGCGCTACGAGGACGTCACGGCGCTCTACGCGGCCGTCGGCGAGGGCCACGTCTCGACGCAGTCCGTGCTCGAGAAGGTCGTCGCGCTCCTGCAGAAGGACGCCGACAGCGAGCACGCCGAGTACACCGTCCCGGTCCGCGGGAGCCGCCGTGAGCGGCTGCAGAACAGCGACTCCGGGGTCCTCGTGCTCGGTGCTCCCGACATCCTGGTCAAGCTCGCGAAGTGCTGCACCCCGGTGCCGGGTGATGAGATCGTCGGGTTCGTCACGCGAGGCTCCGGCGTCTCCGTCCACCGTTCGGACTGCCACAACGTCCAGGGACTCCTGCAGGAGCCCGAGCGCATGATCGACGTGGAATGGGCGCCGTCCTCGAAGAGCGTGTTCCTCGTCCAGATCCAGGTCGAGGCGCTCGATCGAGCCGGACTGTTGTCGGATGTGACGCGGGTGCTGTCCGAGTACCACGTCAACATCCTGTCGGCGACGGTGAACACCTCGAGCGACCGCCTGGCCATCAGCCGCTTCGTGTTCGAGATGGGCGACACCACCCACCTCGACCGCGTGCTGAACGCGGTCCGGCGGATCGACACCGTCTACGACGTCTACCGGGTCAACGGCGGCTGAGCGGGAGCGACCAGGACGCCAGTTCACTCCGAGTCGGCTCGAGGCCGGGGAGCATCACCTCGGTGGCACTCGACACGACACGGACGATCCGTGTGCCGCCGAGGACCCGCGGGACGGAGCGGACCCATGCGACGACCTCCTCAGGGCTGGTGAGCCCGAGCAGGAAGTAGTTGCGGATCGTCGTCATGGCCTCCTCAGCTTCGGCCCCGGTGCGCCGTGCCAGATCCGCGACCGTGCGCGTGGGCGTCGTGACCCGCAGTGCGCCGCACCGCTCGCTGTCGTCGGCGCGGAGTGACACCTGACGCAGACGCAATCGGGGCGAACGCGCGCTTCGCCGTTCCATCGACACGAAGCCCGTGTGGACCCTCGGCGCGATGAGCGCCGCGCCGTGCAGCCAGGCGGCACTCGTCTCAGCGATGACCGCGCCGGCCAGCCCGGGCAGCTGTTCGAGGACCGCCGCGCGCAGCCTGACGGTGTCGGGTTCGTCGACACTGCAGTAGCCATCTTCGAAGGCGAAGAGCTCGCCGTCGAGCCGCGCGGCGGCGAGCTCGGCGACGGAGAGCTCAGGTGGCTGGAGGTAGGCGGGGAGGCGGTTCCTGGAGGCCGAGGGATCCGTCGCGCAGCCTGGCTCGATGGGGGAGGACGTCTGGAGTGCCGTGGACATACGACGATCCTCCTGCAGCCGTCCGGCAGCAGGAGGATCGTCGACGGATCTGTGGAGAACCGCGACCGTCACGCGGTTGGTGGAGCGGATCCGCCTAGCGGATCGCTCCGAGCCACGCCTTGCGTGCATCCAGCGCCTCGATGGCCGCGGTGAGCCGGTCGGCGTCACCGGAGGCTCGTGCCGCCTCGACCTCGTCCTCGAGCTTGGCGATGGCGTCGGCGAGCTGGCTCGCGAGCCCCTCGGTCCGCGCCTTCGTCTCGGGGTTGTTGCGCTTCCAGTGCTCGTCCTCGAGCTGCTTGACGTGGGTCTCGATCTTGCGGAGACGGTCTTCGACGACGCGGACCTGCTCGCGCGGGACCTTGCCGATCTCGTCCCACCGACGCTGGATGTCGGTGAGCGCCTTGCGCGCCGAGTCCCGGTTCGTGTCGGCGAGGATCGGCTCTGCATCCGCCAACACCGCGAGCTTCAGATCAAGGTTGCCCTGGAACTCCTCGTTGTCGCGCGCGTCGATCTCGGCCTTCGCGCCGTAGATCGCGTCGCCCGCGGCCTTGAACTTCGCCCAGAGCGCGTCGTCCTGGCGCTTCCCGGCACGCGGGGAGGCCTTCCACTCGTCGAGCAGGCTGCGGTAGGCGGGGATGCCCTCGGCGCCCTTGGCGATGAGGGCCTCGGCGCGCTCGACGAGCTTCTGCTTGATCGCGCGTGCTTCCTTGTGGACCGAGTCCAGCTCCGTGTAGAACGCACGACGGTGCTGCTCGATCGTCGCGCGCGCCGTCCGGAACCGCTTCCAGAGGTCGTTGGCGTCGTTCTTCGCGAGACGAGGTCCGTCGTGCTGCTGGCGCTGCCACTCGGCGAAGAGTTCGTCGAGTCGCGCCGAGGTCTGCTTCCACTGCACCCGTGCCGGATCCTGCTGCGCGAGCTGTTCGGCTTCCTCGACGATCGCGAGACGCGCACGTGCCGCTTCCTCGAGGGCTGCCTTGGTCTCCTGGCTCTGCGCCTCGGTCAGCTCGCTCACGGTGCCGTCGAGCGCCGCGAGGCGGGTCAGGAGCGCCTGGAGGTTGCCGACCGCGTTGGCGGACTCGACCTGCTTGGTGATCGACTTCACAGCCTTCGCGACGTCCGTCGCCGGTGCACCGCGCTTCGCGCGCTGCTCGAGGAGCGTCACCTGTCCGGCGAGGTCCGTGAACTTGCGCTCGAAGTACGCGAGCGCCTCCTCCTTGGAACCGTCGGGGTACTGTCCGACCGCTCGTTCACCGTCGGCCTCACGGACGTAGACGGTGCCGTCGTCGTCGACACGACCCCACGGTTCGATCTCTGGACTGGTCACGCGCATCACCCTTGCTGTGTGTTGACCGCCGTTCGTGGCGATCGTGATCGATCCACAAGCCTATTACCCCGAGTCCTGCTCGGGGCGACCGCTTGCGCCGGTCGGTTCCGTCTGGTGCAGGTTACTGCACGCGCTACTGGACCGTCACCGAGGTGATGGTGGCCGGGACCGCTGGAGCACCGTCACCGCTGCCGTCCGCGACGCCGCCGGACACGACGCCCGAGACGAGCTGGTCGAGACCACTCGTGATCTGGCCGAGCACGGTGTAGCCGCCGGCGGCGTCGGACGGGATGGTGGAGTCCTGGTACACGAGGAAGAACTGCGAACCGTTGCTGT
The DNA here is from genome assembly GCF_014841395.1 of Plantibacter sp. CFBP 13570. NCBI lineage: Bacteria > Bacillati > Actinomycetota > Actinomycetes > Micrococcales > Microbacteriaceae > Plantibacter > Plantibacter sp. CFBP 13570. The sequence continues at coordinate 75,653 of NZ_JACYTW010000007.1, forward strand.
AGCCGTTCCCGCCCTGGCGCGCCATGGCGATGGTGCCGGCCGGGTAGACGTCGTCCGTCGGTGCGTTCTCGACCGGGCCGTAGCTGTACCCGGGGCCGCCGGTGCCGGTGCCGTCGGGGTCGCCGCACTGCAGGACGTAGATGCCGCTCGTCGTGAGGCGGTGGCAGGTGACGCCGTCGTAGAAGCCGGACTGGGCGAGGGAGATGAAGGAGGAGACACCCTGCGGCGCGCAGGCGCCGTCGAGGGTGAGGTTCATGACGACGTCGTTGATCGTCATCTCACCGCTCCAGTCGCGGTCCTCGGCGATCGTACTCGCGGGGACCTCGCCGGTGTTGGCGCCGTCCGTGGCCCCGGTGACACCGCAGGCCCCGGCCTCGGCGGAGGCGGTGGGCGTCGCGACCGGGGTGCCCGGACCGCCGGCGAAGAAGAACACCTGCGCAGCCGTGGCACCGGCAAGGATGACGACGAGCGCCGCAGCGGCGATCACGTTGTCGCGGACGCGGCGCTTGGAGCGGTGCTCGTGCACGGTGCGCCGGGCGTTGTAGGCGCGCAGTCGTGCGCGTGCTGCGCGTGCCTCTTTGTCCGGACCCTTGCTCGTTGCCACGTCGTTCCCTCCAGGTGCCGTCGGCCGAGCGGCGGCATCGCGCTGTCATCTGGCACCACGCCCGCGGCGGACTGCCCAGGAGAACCTTACGGGGAGCGCTCCGCGCGGACCAAACGGCGCACGACGGCGGCGACCCCGTTCTGCAGCGGGTCCGCGTGTCGCAGGCTGCGGCTAGCCTGGTGGAATGTTCAGTCGAGGACCCGGCATCGCCGGCGCACCGGTCCCGCTCGCGGTGCGCATGCGGCCCCGCAGCCTCGAGGAGGTCGCCGGCCAGCAGCACCTGCTCCGTCCCGGCTCGCCGCTCGTCCGTCTGGCGAGCGACAACGAGGGGACGCAGGCGGCCGTGTCCGTCATCCTCTGGGGCCCACCGGGCACCGGGAAGACGACGCTGGCGCAGGCCATCGCGCACAGCTCCGGTCGCCGGTTCGTCGAGCTCTCGGCCGTGACGGCGGGCGTCAAGGACGTCCGGCAGGTCATGGAGGAGGCGATGTCGAGCCGCGACCTCTATGGCAGCTCCACCGTCCTCTTCCTCGACGAGATCCACCGGTTCACGAAGGCCCAGCAGGACGCCCTGCTCCCCGGCGTGGAGAACGGCTGGGTCATCCTGGTCGCCGCGACGACCGAGAACCCGTCGTTCTCCGTCATCTCCCCGCTGCTCTCGCGTTCGCTGCTCCTCACGCTCGAACAGCTGAGCGACGACGACCTCGGCATCCTCATCGACCGCGCCGTGACCGACCCTCGCGGCCTGGCCGGTCGCTTCACCGTGACGCCGGAGGCCCGCGCCGCGATCATCCAGTTGTCCTCCGGCGATGCCCGACGAGCCCTGACTGCGTTGGAGGCGGCCGCGATCGCCGCCGACTCCGATCTCGGCGCTCCGGTCGACCCCGACGAGCTCGATCTCGACGACGCGGGCCTCCTCGACGTCGGCGATGAGGATGATGAAGACGACGAAGACGGGGTGGACGACGACTCCGACACCGCGACGCGGGCGCCCCGCGGTCCCGTCATCACCGACGAGCTCGTCTCGCAGGCGGTCGACCGCGCCCTGCTCCGATACGACCGCAACGGCGACGAGCACTACGACGTCATCAGCGCGTTCATCAAGAGCATCCGCGGATCCGACGTCGACGCCGCGCTGCACTACCTCGCTCGGATGATCGAGGCGGGGGAGGACCCGCGCTTCATCGCCCGCCGCATCATCATCTCCGCGGCCGAGGACATCGGCATCGCCGACCCGCAGGCGCTGCCCATCGCCGTGGCGGCCGCCGACGCCGTCCAGTTCATCGGCATGCCCGAGGGTCGCATCCCGCTGGCCGAGGCCGTGGTGTACCTGGCCACCGCCGCCAAGTCGAACGCGGCCTACGTCGCCATCGACCAGGCCATCGCCGACGTCAGGGCCGGAGCCTTCGGACGTGTGCCGAAGCCGATGCGCGACGCCCACTACGCGGGCGCCAAGCGCCTCGGACACGGCAAGGGCTACCGCTACCCGCACGACCACCCGATCGGTGTCGTCGCCCAGCAGTACCTGCCCGACGAGCTCCGCGACGTCCGGTACTACCAGCCCACCGACCACGGCCACGAACGCGACATCTCGGCACGGTTGGACAAACTCCGGAAGATCGTCCGGGGCGAGTGAACGTCGGGTCGCGGCGGCCCGGCGACCGGGGCACGTCGTGCTAGTATTGATCCGCCTAGAACCGGTGTGACTGCGCGGCTGCTCGATCACCGTGTTCGACGGGCGTGTTCTGTAGCCGAACAGCCCCGGCGGACCCCTCTGACTTTGTCCGGTGTGATTCCGGATCACCGACGCGTCTTCGCGCCGGTCATTCATCGTTTGAGACTTCATCGAAAGGAAACCGTGTCTACCAAGTCACGTACCCGCAGCAAGACCCGCCTCTCGCGGGCACTCGGCATCGCCCTCACCCCGAAGGCCGCCAAGTACCTCGAGAAGCGTCCCTACGCTCCCGGTGAGCACGGCCGCAGCAAGCGCAAGGCCGACAGCGACTACGCCGTCCGTCTGCGCGAGAAGCAGCGTCTGCGCGCCCAGTACGGCATCCGCGAGGCCCAGCTCAAGATCGCCTTCCAGGAGGCACGTCGCACCCAGGGCCTGACGGGTGAGAACCTCGTCGAGATCCTCGAGACCCGTCTCGACGCGCTCGTCCTCCGCTCCGGTTTCGCCCGCACCACGGCTCAGGCTCGCCAGATGGTCGTGCACCGCCACATCATGGTCGACGGCCAGCTCGTCGACCGCCCGTCCTTCCGCGTGAAGCCGGGCCAGCTCATCCACGTCAAGCCGCGCTCCGAGGGCACCGAGCCCTTCCAGGTCGCCGCTGCCGGCGGTCACGTCGACGTCCTGCCGAAGGTGCCCGCGTACCTCTCGGTCGAGCTCGACAAGCTCCAGGCGCGTCTCGAGCGTCGCCCGAAGCGCGCCGAGGTCCCTGTGACCTGTGAAGTGCAGCTCGTCGTCGAGTACTACGCAGCCCGCTAGGCCTGCGGCCCGGCTCCGGGCACCACACGAAGAGGCATCGGCTCCGGCCGGTGCCTCTTCGTCGTTGTACGACGCCATCGGTCCACCGCGCTCGACTACGATGGATGCTTGGTACGCCCGGCGACGCCCGGGTGGTCGCACCGCAGATGAGGAGTTCCCCATGAAGAACGTGTTCTGGCTGATCGTCGGCATCGGCGCCGGCTTCGTCGTCGCCCACGAGATCAACAAGACACAGTCCGGCAAGCGGTTCTTCTCCGAGCTGGACTCACGCGTCAGGGAGTTCACCGACACCGTCGGCGACGCCTACAAGGAGCGCGAGGCGCAGCTGCGCGACGCGGCTGAGTCCGTCGTCGCGCGCGTCGAGGACGCCGCAGAAGACCTCACCAAGCCGTAGCGGCACGCCCGGACGGGCATCGCCGCAGCGCACGAACATCGACACGCACACCCCTGACGTACGGACACCATGGACACCGCTGACATCCGCTCCCGCTGGCTCACCTTCTTCGGCGATCGGGGGCACACCGTCGTCCCCTCCGCCTCCCTCGTCAGCGACGACCCCTCGCTCCTCTTCACGGTCGCCGGCATGGTGCCGTTCGTGCCGTACCTCACCGGCGTCGTCCCCGCGCCGTTCGATCGCGCCACGAGCGTCCAGAAGTGCATCCGCACCAACGACATCGAAGAGGTGGGCAAGACGCCCCGGCACGGCACCTTCTTCCAGATGAACGGCAACTTCTCCTTCGGCGACTACTTCAAGGAGGGGGCGATCACCTACGCGTGGGAGCTCCTGACCGGCAGTGAGTCGAGCGGCGGCCTCGCCTTCGACGAGAAGGACCTCTGGGTCACCGTGTACAAGGACGACGACGAAGCGATCGACCTCTGGAAGCGCGTCGCAGGGCTCCCCGAGCACCGCATCCAGCGGCTCGACAAGGACACGAACTACTGGTCGACGGGTCAGCCCGGACCGGCCGGCCCGTGCTCGGAGATCTTCTTCGACCGCGGTCCCGCGTACGGAGCCGACGGCGGCCCGGCGACCGACGACGACCGGTACGTCGAGATCTGGAACCTCGTCTTCATGCAGTACCTGATCGAGAACGTGCGCGGCAAGGTCGACTTCGACATCGTCGGCGAACTCCCGAAGAAGAACATCGACACCGGCATGGGGCTCGAGCGGGTCGCCTTCCTCAAGCAGGGCGTCGAGAACATGTACGAGATCGACCAGGTGCGCCCGGTCCTCGATCGCGCCGCCGAGTTGAGCGGCCGTCGCTACGGCGCCGACCACGACGACGACGTCCGGATGCGCGTCATCGCCGACCACGTGCGTTCGTCGCTCATGCTCATGAGCGACGGCATCACGCCGTCGAACGAGGGACGCGGGTACATCCTCCGCCGCCTCATGCGACGGACCGTCCGTGCGATGCGCCTCCTCGGCGTCGACACCGCGACGTTCCCCGAGCTGTTCTCCGCGTCGCGCGACGCCATGAAGGCGGCCTACCCGGAGGTCGAGACCGACTTCGGCCGGATCTCGCAGAGCGCCTACGCCGAGGAGGAGACCTTCCTCCGGACGCTGGCCAGCGGCACGACCATCCTCGACCTCGCGCTCGAGCAGACCAAGGGCACGGGCCGGACGGCCCTCGCCGGCGACTCCGCGTTCCTCCTGCACGACACCTACGGTTTCCCGATCGACCTGACCCTCGAGATCGCGGAGGAGGCCGGCCTCTCAGTCGACCGTGACGCGTTCGATTCGCTCATGACCGCGCAGCGCCAGCGGGCGAAGGCCGACGCGAAGGCGAAGAAGAGCGTCCTCGCCGACCTCTCGGTCTACAGCGACATCCGCGCCAAGGGCGAGACCGTGTTCACCGGCTACACCGAGCTCGAGACCGAGAGCCGCATCCTCGGCATCATCGTGGGCGGACACCCGGTGCAGCGCGCGGTCGCCGGTGACATCGCCGAGGTGATCCTGGCGGAGACCTCGCTGTACGCCGAGTCCGGCGGGCAGGAGGCCGACCAGGGCGTCATCGTCGGTCCCGGATACGAGCTCGAGGTGCTCGACGTGCAGAAGCCGGTCAAGGGTCTCATCGCGCACAAGGTGCAGGTGAGCCAGGGCGAGGTCGGCGTGGACGCACCGGCGACGACCATCGTCGACGCGAGCTACCGCCGCGGCGCGCAGCAGGCGCACTCCGGCACGCACATCATCCACGCAGCCCTGCGACAGGTCCTGGGCGACAGCGCCCACCAGTCCGGTTCGTCGAACAAGGCCGGGTACCTGCGGCTCGACTTCACCTGGAACCAGCCGCTGTCACCGGCGACGAAGTCGGAGATCGAGGAGATCTCCAACAACGCCATCCGCGACAACCTGCAGGTGAGCACCCGCGAGATGGCGCTCGACGACGCGAAGGCGCTCGGCGCCATGGCGCTGTTCGGCGAGAAGTACGGCGAGACCGTCCGCGTCGTCGACATCGGCGGGCCGTGGTCGCGTGAGCTGTGTGCGGGCACGCACGTCAGCTCAAGTGCCGAGATCGGGTTGATCAACCTCGTCAGCGAGTCGTCCGTCGGCTCGACGAACCGTCGGGTGGAGTCGCTCGTCGGACTCGAGGCCTTCCGCGACCTCGCCGCCGAGCGGGCGCTCGTGTCACAGCTCTCCGGCAGCCTCAAGACGCCGAAGGAGCAGCTGCCCGACCGCATTGCCGAACTGGTCGCGAACCTCAAGGCCGCTGAGAAGAAGATCGCCGCGTTCGAAGCCCGTGGGCTGAGCGAACGCCTCCCGGCATTGGCGCAGACCGCTCACCGCGTCGGCCCGGTGTCGCTCGTCGCCGAGCACCTGGGCGAGCTCGGGTCACCGAACGACGTCAGGACGCTCGTCACGCAGCTCCGCGAGCAGCTCGGCGCGAGCCCGGCGGTCGTCGCCCTGGGCGCGGTCGTCGGCGGGAAGCCCGCGATCGTCGTCGCGACGAACCAGGGTGCCCGCGACGCCGGACTCAAGGCAGGCGTCCTCGTCCGGGTCGCGGCCGGTGTCCTCGGCGGCAACGGTGGTGGGAAGGACGACCTCGCACAGGGTGGCGGCGTCGACGCCACCGCACTCGGCGACGCCCTCGCGGCGATCGCCCGCGAGATCGCCTGAGATGACGGACGGCTTCCGTCGCGGAGTCCGACTCGGGATCGACGTCGGGAAGGCCAGGGTCGGGGTCGCGAGAAGCGATCCCGACGGCCTGTTGGCCACGCCGGTGGAGACGGTCCCACGGGACCTCGGCGGCGACGCCGACATCCGGGCGATCGCGGTCATCGCCGAAGAACTCGGCGCCGTGGAGCTCGTCGTCGGTCTCCCGATCGCCCTGTCGGGGAAGGACACGGCATCCACGCAGGACGCCCGGGAGTTCGCCGCCCGACTCAGGTCGATCACGGGTGTCCCGGCCCGTCTCGTCGACGAGCGGCTGACGACGGTGACCGCCCACAGCGCCTTGCGCTCCGCTGGGAAACGACAGAAGCAGACCCGCTCGATTGTCGATCAGGTGGCGGCCGTCATACTCTTGCAGTACGCCCTCGACGCCGAACGCGGTTCGGGGCGACCCCCCGGAAGCCCCGTCGACCCGTGAACAGGACGTGCCTGTGTCGAATCTGACACCTCAGAACAACCCAGCAGACGATCCGCTCGCCGACCTCTTCACGTCCGAGCGGAACGCCGCGGGGGAGCAGCCGGTGCCACTGTCCCGACGCGAGGCACGTCAGCAGCGGGAGGCCGCGGAAGCCGCTTCGTCGCCGTCCGAGCCCGTCGACGGGAATGCTCCGAGCGACACGGCCGAACCGGCCCCGACCGGCGCCACGTCGATCGACGCCTCCTCGGTCGACGCCCCCACGACCGCGTCGTCGAGTGGCTCCAGCGTCAGCGAGCCGGCCGCGAGCGACACACTCCTGAGCGGGCCGACCTCACGTGCCCCCGAGTCGGACGACACCGAGTCCTCAGCGTCCCGGGCCAGGACCATGACCATCCCCGCGTTCGAGGACCTGCTCGCTGAGGGCGACACGGCGAACGACAGCGGGCCACAGCCGATCCATCGGGGGCGCCGTCGTGCGCTGGCCGGCGGGGAACCGCCGAAGCGCCGACGTGGTCGTCGAGGGCTCATCGCGCTCATCGTGTCGATCGTCGTCGTCGGGGGTCTCGTCGCGTGCGCCGCGGTCGTGTGGACGAGTTACGAGCCGCAGATCCGCAAGGTGCTCGGCTGGGAGGAACCGAACGACTACGAGGGTGCCGGTAGCGGCGAGGCCGTCGTCATGGTCAACGAGGGCGACATCGGCGAGGACATCGCGACGAGCCTGCACGACGCCGGGGTCACGAAGTCGTTCGACGCCTTCTACGACCTCCTCCTCGCACAGCCCACCCAGCCGGAGTTCTTCCCGGGCGCCTACAAGCTGAAGCTCAAGATGAGCGCCGAATCCGCCCTTGCTGCGCTGACCGATGAGGCGAACCGCATGGAGGACACCTTCGTCATCCCCGAGGGCACCGCTGAGCAGGACGCCCTGCCGTCGATCGCGGAGGGCACCGGCATCCCGCTGGAGGAACTCCAGGCGGCGGCCGCCGACGTCGCGTCCTTCGGTCTCCCCGCCGAGGCGACCTCGCTCGAGGGGTTCCTCTTCCCGGCGACCTACAGCCTCCCCGACGGCGGCGATGCGCACGCCGTCCTCCAGACCCTCGTGAACCGGTCGTTCCAGGCGCTCGACGACGCCGGGGTGAAGCCCGAGGACCGCTGGAAGACCATCGTCCTGGCCTCGCTCATCCAGAAGGAGGCGGGCCTCCGCGACGACTACTACAAGGTGTCGCGGGTCTTCCTCAACCGGCTGGACCCGGCCCAGTGGGAGAGCGGTCTGCTCCAGTCCGACGCGACGGTCGCGTACGGGACGGGCAACACCCACCGGGTGTCGACCACGGACGCCGAGCGCGCCGACGCTTCGAACCCGTACAACACCTACGTCCACCCGGGCATGGTCGTGCGACCGATCTCGAACCCGGGTGACCTCGCGATCGACGCCGCGCTGCACCCGGCCGACGGACCATGGCTCTACTTCGTCACCTGGAACCTCGACTCCGGCGAGACGATCTTCTCCACCACCCAGGAGGAGCACGAGGCCGCGGTCGACAAGTGGCTGTCCTGGATGGACGAGCACCCCGAGTACCAGTAGCGGGAGCGTGGCGCACATGAGTGGAACAGGGGCGGGTCACGGCGAGGACGGGCAGCCGCGGCTCGCCGTGCTCGGCGCGCCCATCGCCCACTCCAAGTCCCCGGCACTGCACGAGGCCGCCTACCGGGTGCTGGGGCTCGACTGGGACTACGGTCGCCACGAACTCGAGGCGGCCGGCCTCTCGGCCTTCCTCGACGACCTCGGTTCTGACTGGCGGGGGCTCTCGCTGACCATGCCCCTGAAGCATCGCGCGCTCGAGCTGGCCGACGTGGCCGACCGCGCCGCAACCGAGACCGGGGCGGTCAACACGCTGCGTCTCCGCCGAGCCGAGGATGGATCCCGTCGGATCGAGGGGTTCAACACCGACGTCGGCGGCATCGTCCGCGCGATCGGGGCGGCCGGCGTCGACACGATCGCGTCCGCGGTCGTCCTGGGCGGGGGAGCGACGGCCTCCTCGGCGATCATGGCGGCGGCGGACCTCGGTGCCGAGCACGTCCACGTGGCGCTCCGACGACCAGCTCAGGCGCGACCACTCGAGGACCTCGCCGGCCGGCTGGGGCTGCGGTTCGCCTCAGGGCCGCTCGACGGTGAGACGCCTGACGCACCACTCGTGATCAGCACCCTTCCCGGCGGCGCCCTCACCGAACCGGGTCCGGTCCTGTCCCGTGCTCCAGGCGCGCTCCTCCTCGACGTCGCCTACGACCCGTGGCCGAGTGTGCTCGCGGAGGCGTGGTCGCAGGCCGGCGGGTCGGTCCTCAGTGGGCTGTCGATGCTCGTGCACCAGGCGTTGCTCCAGGTCCGGATCTTCGTCCTCGGCGATCCGCTCCTGCCGCTCGAGGACGAGACGACGGTGCTCGGGGCGATGCTCGACACGGTCCACCTCGATCACACCGGGGCGCCGGTCGCCTCGCACTGACCGCTCCGGACGCATCCGGCCCACCTGCACACCCGCCGGGCCGTCGACCGAAGGCGCACGGTCGCGTCCCGGCTCTATGGAAGGATAGGACTATGCTTCGTTGGCTCACTGCCGGAGAGTCTCACGGCCCGGAACTCATCGCCGTCCTCGAGGGACTCCCGTCCGGCGTCCCCATCTCCATGGACGGCGTCCGCGCCGACCTCGCCCGACGGAAGCTCGGCTACGGCCGAGGATCCCGCATGAAGTTCGAGGAGGACGAGCTCAACCTGTCCGGCGGCGTCCGCCACGGCTTCTCCATGGGTAGCCCGATCGCGATCCGCATCGGCAACACCGAGTGGCCGAAGTGGGCCGAGGTCATGAGCCCCGAGCCGACCGAGATCTCCGACAAGTCTCGTGGCCGCAGCGCCGCGCTCACCCGTCCGCGTCCCGGGCACGCCGACCTGACGGGCATGCAGAAGTACGGCTTCGACGAGGCGCGTCCCGTGCTCGAACGCGCCAGCGCACGCGAGACCGCTGCGCGCGTGGCCCTCGGTGCCGTCGCGCGCTCCTTCCTCGGCGAGCTGGGCATCACCCTCGTCAGCCACACGCTGTCGATCGGCCCGGTGCGCGTTCCCGAAGACAGCCCGCTGCCGGTCCCGGCCGACGTCGACGCGCTCGACGCCGATCCGTTGCGCTGCTTCGACAAGGCGACCTCGGAGCGCATGGTCGCCGAGGTCGACGCGGCCAAGAAGGACGGCGACACCCTCGGCGGCATCGTCGAGGTCTTGGCCTACGGGCTCCCGCCGGGGCTCGGCTCCTACGTCCACTGGGACCGACGACTCGACGCACGGCTCGCAGCAGCGCTCATGGGCATCCAGGCCATCAAGGGCGTGGAGGTCGGCGACGGCTTCCTCACGACGACACGTCGCGGTTCCGCGGCCCACGACGAGCTCGTCCAGGAGAGCGACGGCATCGCCCGACAGAGCGACCGCGCCGGCGGCACCGAGGGCGGCATGACCACCGGTACGGTCCTCCGCGTCCGTGCCGGCATGAAGCCGATCGCGACCGTCCCGCACTCGCTCCGCACGGTCGACGTCGCGACGAGCGAGGCCGCCACCGCGCACCACCAGCGCTCGGACGTCTGCGCGGTCCCGGCCTCCGGTGTCGTGGCCGAGGCCATGGTGGCGCTGGTCCTCGCCGAAGCGGTGCTCGAGAAGTTCGGTGGCGACTCGGTCCCCGAGACGAAGCGCAACCTCGACGGATACCTGGCAGCGATCCCGTCGAACCTGCGCACGCGAGGCGACCACGCCTCCAGCGCCGATGCCTGAGCAGGCCGCCGATCTCCGACTCCCCGTCGTCCTCATCGGACCGATGGGGTCGGGGAAGAGCCGGGTCGGCAAGCAGTTGGCGAAGCGCCTGGGCCTGCCGTTCGTCGACACCGACAGCGTCGTGTCCGGCGAGCACGGCGCGATCGCGCGCATCTTCGAGCAACACGGCGAGCCTCACTTCCGCGCCCTGGAGCGGGCGGCCGTCGCCGCCGCGCTCGAGCAGCCGGCGATCGTGTCGCTCGGCGGGGGAGCGGTCCTCGACGAGGACACGCAGCGTGAGCTCGCCGATGCACGCGTCGTGCTGCTGACGGTCACCGAGGAGGCCGTGCTGGCACGGGCCAACCTCGACAAGCGTCCACTGCTCCGCGACGACCCCGGCGCGTGGTCGCGCATCGCCGCCGCCCGGCGTCCCGTGTACGAACGACTCGCGGATGTCACCTTCGACACCTCGCACCGACCCATCTCAGGCATCGTCGACGAGCTCGTCGCCTGGGTGAAGGAGCCTGCATGAGCACCGAACCGACCACCCCGACCGAGCGGACCGTCATCGAGGTGACGGGATCCTCCCCGTACCCCATCACGATCGGGAGAGGGCTGGAGGACGTGCTCGTCGACGCCCTCGGGACCGGCGTGCAGCGGGTCCTCATCGTCCACCCGGCGACGCTGGGTGAGAAGGCGGCCAAGCTCCGCGAGACCCTGAGCGACCGGTACCAGGTACTGCTCGCCGAGGTGCCGGACGCCGAGGCCGGGAAACGGGTCGAGGTCGCCGCGTTCTGCTGGGGAGTCCTCGGGCAGGCCGACTTCACGCGCTCCGACGCGGTCATCGGGTTCGGCGGTGGCGCGGTCACCGACCTCGCCGGCTTCGTCGCCGCCACCTGGCTGCGCGGCGTCCGCCTCGTGCAGGTCCCCACGACGGTCCTCGGCATGGTCGACGCGGCCGTGGGCGGCAAGACGGGCATCAACACCGCGGAAGGCAAGAACCTCGTCGGCGCCTTCTACGCCCCGGCCGCCGTCGTCTGCGATCTCGACACGCTCGACACCCTCCCGAAGAACGAGATCCTCGCCGGGTTCGCCGAGGTGGCGAAGGCCGGGTTCATCCGCTACCCGGAGATCCTCGACCTCATCGAGGCCGACGTCGACGCCGCGACCGACCCCGACACGCCCGCCTTCCGCCGCTGCATCGAGCTCGCGATCCGGATGAAGGCCGACGTCGTCAGCGAGGACTTCACCGAACAGGGGCTCCGCGAGATCCTCAACTACGGGCACACGCTGGGGCACGCCATCGAGCACGCCGAGCGGTACCAGTGGCGACACGGTGCCGCGGTGGCGATCGGCATGATGTACGTCGCCGAGCTGTCCCGCCTCGCCGGCCGACTGTCGGACGAAGTCGTCGACCGCCACCGTCGTGTCCTGGAGCTGCTCAGCCTGCCGATCGCCTATCCGGTTGGCCGCTGGAACACGCTGCTCGCGACGATGCAGCGCGACAAGAAGACGCGTGGTTCGATGTTGCGGTTCATCGTGCTCGACGACCTCGCCAAGCCGACCGTGCTCCAGGGGCCCGAGACCTCGCTGCTCTTCGCCGCCTACCAGGAGATCGGCTCCTGACCGACGCCGGTGCGCTCCGCGAGCGCTCGTCCCGAACGGATACCCTCGACTCATGACCACCGTGCTCGTCCTCAACGGACCGAACCTCGGACGCCTCGGCAGCCGTGAACCCGACGTCTACGGCTCGGCCGACCTCGAAGCGCTGCGCACCATGCTCGAGGCCGACGCGGGCGACGGGACGCGGATCGACCTGCGTCAGACGGACGACGAGGGCGAGCTGATCGGCTGGCTCCACGAGGCCGTCGACGCCGGCACGTCCGTGATCCTCAACCCCGCGGCGTTCACCCACTACAGCTACGGGCTCCGCGACGCTGCGGCCATGGTCACGAAGGCTGGCCTCCTGCTCGTCGAGGTACACCTCTCGAATCCGCACGCCCGCGAAGCCTTCCGTCACACGAGCGTGATCTCCGGTGTCGCGACCGGCGTGATCGCCGGTTTTGGCTTCGACTCGTACCGCCTCGCCCTCGACCTCGTGGTGCGCCGCAGCGCCGAGTGACATGCGCGGCGCCCTGATCCACCACGGGCGCGTTGGTCACGGGTCCTCGCAGCGGTTACACTCGTTCGTTGGGTCGTATCCGGCCGCACACTTTCCACGAACGGACATTCTCGCGCATGGCTTCTACCGCTGACATCAAGAACGGCATCGTCCTGAACATCGACGGGCAGCTCTGGACGGTGATCGAGTTCCAGCACGTCAAGCCGGGCAAGGGTGGCGCGTTCGTCCGCACCAAGATGAAGAACATCATGACCGGCAAGGTCGTCGACAAGACGTACAACGCCGGCACGAAGATCGACGTCGAGAACGTCGACCGCCGCGACTTCACCTACCTGTATGCGGACGGCGACTCCTTCGTCTTCATGGACAAGAGCGACTACGACCAGATCACCATCCCCGCCGTCGTCGTCGGCGACACCAAGAACTTCCTCCTCGAGAACCAGGACGTCACGGTCGCGCTCAACAACGGCAACCCGCTGTACGTCGAGCTCCCCGCGTCGGTCATCCTCGAGGTCACCTACACGGAACCGGGGCTCCAGGGCGACCGCTCGACCGGTGGCACGAAGCCGGCGACCGTCGAGACCGGCTACGAGATCCAGGTCCCGCTCTTCCTCGAGACCGGCACCAAGGTCAAGGTCGACACCCGCACCGGTGACTACCTCGGTCGCGTCAACGAGTGAGCGCTCGTACCAAGGCGCGCAAGCGCGCCCTCGATCTGCTGTACCAGGCCGACGTCCGTCAGCAGACCCTCGCTGAAGTCCTTTCCGCGGAAGCCTCTCGCGCCGTCAGCGAGCCCGACCGCCAGGCCTCCTGGTTGTACGCGCGGGAGATCGTCGACGGCGTCGGTGACCACGCCGAGGAGATCGACGAACAGATCGAGACGTACGCGCAGGGCTGGACGCTCGCGCGGATGCCCACGGTCGACCGGGCCATCCTCCGGATCGCGATCTGGGAGATCCTGTTCAACGACGAGGTGCCGCACGGCGTGGCCATCGACGAAGCGGTCGAGGCGGCCAAGACGCTGTCGACCGACGACTCCGCCGGCTTCATCAACGGCCTGCTCGGCAAGATCTCGCAGATCAACCCGCGGTGACGATGAGCGACGAGACCGGTCCGGCCCTGCCGGTGAAGCGCGTGCACCACATCGCGATCATCGCCAGCGACTACGAGGCCTCGAAGCGCTTCTACACCTCGGTGCTCGGCTGCGAGCTGCTCACCGAGGTGTACCGGGCCGAGCGCGACTCCTGGATGGGCGACCTCGCCCTGAACGGTGAATACCTCATCGAGCTGTTCTCCTTCCCGGACCCGCCGGCGCGCGCATCCGGACCCGAAGCGCTCGGACTGCGGCACCTCGCCTTCGCGGTCGACGACGTCGACGCCGGCCACGCCCGTCTGGTGGAGCTGGGTGTCCGCGTCGAAGACGTCCGGATCGACCCCCACACTTCGCGGAAGATGCTGTTCTTCTTCGATCCCGACGGCCTCCCGTTGGAGCTCTACGAGGCCTGATCCGACTGCTAGGCTCGGGTGTTGACCAAGACAACCTTTAAGACCGTCCAGAGAGGCGGAGAAGGGAGTCGGCGATGAGCGCACGTACCGTGCTGCACGAAGCTGACATCGCGCGGGCGTTGACTCGGATCTCCCACGAGATCCTCGAGTCCAACCGCGGAGCAGACGACCTCGTGATCCTGGGCATCCCGACGCGCGGAGTCATCCTCGCGAAGCGGATCGCCGCCACGATCTCCTCGATCTCGGGCGCGACCATCGTCTCGGGTGCACTCGACGTCACGATGTACCGCGACGACCTGGCGAAGCACCCGACCCGTGCACCGCAACCCACGACGCTGCCGCCACAGGGGATCGACGGGCGCACGGTCGTCCTCGTCGACGACGTCCTGTACTCGGGACGCACGATCCGCGCCGCCCTCGACGCCCTGACCGACCTGGGCCGCCCGCGCGTCGTGCGGCTCGCCGCGCTCGTCGACCGCGGGCACCGCGAGCTCCCGATCCGACCCGACTTCGTGGGGAAGAACCTGCCCTCCTCGCAGGCGGAACGCATCTTCGTCCGGCTCACGGAGTTCGACGGTGACGACTCGGTGACGATCGAGGGGAGCGGCGAATGAGGCACCTGCTGTCGACGAAGACCCTCACCCGCGACGAGGCGATCGAGATCCTCGACGTCGCGGAGGACATGGCCGAGACGCAGTTCCGTGAGGTCCGCAAGCTCCCGACCCTCCGTGGGAAGACGGTCGTCAACCTCTTCTTCGAGGACTCGACCCGCACGCGCATCTCGTTCGAGGCTGCCGCCAAACGGCTGTCCGCAGACGTCATCACCTTCAGCGCGAAGGGGTCGAGCGTCTCGAAGGGAGAGAGCCTGAAGGACACCGCACAGACCCTCGCCGCGATGCATGCCGACGCCGTCGTGATCCGACACTCCGCCTCCGGTGCGCCGCAGACCCTCGCCGACAGCGGCTGGATCGACGCCGGCATCCTGAACGCGGGGGACGGGACGCACGAGCACCCGACGCAGGCCCTCCTGGACGCGTTCACGATGCGCAAGCGCCTCCACGGCGAGCGGTCCCGCGGTCGCGCGCTCGACGGGGTGGCGGTGACGATCGTCGGCGACATCCTGCATTCCCGGGTCGCCCGCTCGAACGTCTGGCTGCTCGACACGCTCGGCGCCGAGGTCACCCTCGTCGCCCCGCCGACACTGCTTCCGGTGGACCTCGGCCCCTGGCCGGCCACCGTCCGCTACGACCTGGACGACGCGATCGCCCAGCGTCCCGACGTGCTGATGATGCTCCGGATCCAGTCCGAACGCATGCATGCCGCCTTTTTCCCGAACAGCCGGGAGTATTCCAGGCGCTGGGGGCTCGATGACGAGCGGCTCGCCCGCCTCGATCCGGCTAGCATTGTCATGCACCCCGGGCCGATGAACCGCGGTCTGGAGATCTCGTCCGGGGCAGCCGACTCACCCCGGTCGACCGTCCTCGAACAGGTCGCCAACGGGGTGTCGGTCCGGATGGCCGCGTTGTACCTGCTGCTGTCCGGCGATCGAGAGGAATCCACCCGTGTCTGAGCCCACTTCGAACCACGACGTCACCCTGATCACCGGAGCGACGCTCGCCGACGGGACGCGCACCGACCTCCTCCTGCGCGACGGACGGATCGCGGAACGCGGCTCCGGGCTGAGCGCCGTCGGCGCGACCGTCGTCGATGCAGACGGCCTCCTCGCTCTCCCCGGGCTCGTCGACCTCCACACGCATCTCCGGGAACCCGGGTTCGAGCAGAGCGAGACGGTGCTCACCGGCACGCGTGCCGCAGCCGCCGGCGGCTTCACCGCGGTGTTCGCGATGGCCAACACCTCGCCGGTGGCGGACACGGCCGGGGTCGTCGAGCAGGAGCAGTCGCTCGGTGAACGCGCGGGCTACGCCACGGTGCAGCCGATCGGTGCCGTGACGGTCGGACTCGGCGGGGAACGACTCGCCGAACTCGGCGCCATGGCCTCCTCGCGTGCCAAGGTCCGGGTCTTCTCGGACGACGGCCTCTGCGTGTCCGACCCGCTGCTCATGCGCCGTGCGCTGGAGTATGTGAAGGCCTTCGACGGCGTGATCGCCCAGCACGCGCAGGAACCCCGGCTCACCGTCGGCGCGCAGATGAACGAGGGCGCCCTCTCCGGCGAACTCGGGCTGACCGGGTGGCCGGCGGTCGCCGAGGAGTCGATCATCGCCCGCGACGTGCTCCTCGCCGAGCACGTGGGTTCCCGACTCCACATCTGCCACGTCTCGACGGCCGGTTCCGTCGACGTCATCCGTTGGGCGAAGGCCCGCGGTATCCCCGTCACGGCCGAGGTCACGCCGCACCACCTGCTGCTCACGGAGGAGCTGGTGGCGAGCTACGACGCCCGGTACAAGGTGAACCCGCCGCTGCGACGGGCGGAGGACGTCCAGGCGCTGCGCGAGGCCCTCGCGGACGGCACGATCGACATCGTCGCGACGGACCACGCACCGCACCCGGTCGAGGCCAAGGACTGCGAGTGGGACGCCGCCGCGAACGGCATGGTGGGCCTCGAGTCCGCCCTCTCCGTCGTGCACTCGTCGATGGTCGCGACCGGGCTCCTGGACTGGAACGACGTCGCCCGGGTGCTCTCGGCGACGCCGGCGAGGATCGGACGGATCACCGGGCAGGGGGCTTCGATCGAGGCCGGCGCTCCGGCGGAGGTCGTGCTCTACGACACCGCCGCCACCCGTCCGTTCGGCACGGCCGACCTGGCCGGCAAGGGCGTGAACTCGCCCTACCTCGGCCTGGAGCTGCCCGGCCGCGTCGTCGCCACCTTCCACCGGGGCTACGCGACCGTCCTGGACGGCGCCGTGCTCCCGACGGAGCAGGTCGCGGCCGCAGCACGCCGTGCCGCGCGATCCGCCGAGGTCGAGCACTGATGGACGGGCGGATCCTCGCGGCCGTCCTCGTCGCCCTCGTCCTCCTCGGCATCCTCGCCCTCATGGCCTTCGCCTGGCGACGCCGCGTCGCGCGCGACGCCCAGGTCGGTCCCCTCGCGGAGCTCCCCGACCCGCGGCCGGTCCCGTCACTGACGGTCGAGGTCCTCTACGTCGCGACGTCGAAGCACGACCAGCCGCTCGAACGGCTGGCGTTGCAGGGACTGCGCTACCGATCCCGGGTCACGCTCGAACTCGGTGCCGCCGGAGTCGTCGTCGACGTCCCGGGGGAGCGGCCGACGTTCATCCCGGCGACGAGCATCGTCGGCGTCGACCAGACCAACCTCACGATCGACCGGGTCGTCGAGCCGGGCGGGCTCATCCGCCTGAGCTGGCGCCCCGTCCCGACGGTGATCGCGGACAGCACCTTCCGCGTCCTCGAGCAGGCGGACCGCGCCCGCATCATCGACACCGTCACGAGCCTCATCCCCGCCGCGGACGCCGGACTCCGGCCGACCGGCACCCCAGACACCGTCGCCGACATCACCTCGGCCGACGACTCCACCCCACCGCCTCACGAGAGGGCTTGACCATGACCTCCTTCACCCCACCCAGTCCAGCGGTACTCGTCCTCGAGGACGGCAACCGCTACGTCGGGCACGCCTACGGCGCGACCGGCCGCACGCTCGGCGAGGTCGTCTTCGCCACCGGCATGACCGGCTACCAGGAGACGCTGACCGACCCGTCCTACGCCGGACAGATCGTCCTGATGACCGCGCCGCACATCGGCAACACCGGCGTCAACCGCGAGGACATGGAGTCCGCCCGCGTCTGGGTCGCCGGATACGTGGTGCGTGACGCGTCGCGCGTCGTCTCGAACTTCCGAGCGGACCGCTCGCTCGACGACGAACTCGTCCAGGACGGCGTCGTGGGCATCAGCGGCATCGACACCCGCGCGGTGACCCGGCACATCCGTTCCGCCGGTTCCATGCGCGGCGGCGTGTTCTCCGGCGAGGACTTCGAGTTGTCCGGCGCCGAGCAGCTCAGTCTCGTCCGAGCCGGCGCGCAGATGGCCGGTCTGAACCTGTCGAGCCAGGTCTCCACGACCGAGCAGTACACCGTACCGGCGGTGGGCGAGCGCGTCGGTTCCGTCGCGGTCCTCGACCTCGGCGTCAAGACGTCGACGCTCAACCACCTCGCCGCTCGCGGCTTCGACGTCGTGGTGCTGCCGCAGTCGGTGACCTCGGCCGAGGTCCTCGCGCTCGAACCGTCCGCCCTGTTCTTCTCCAACGGCCCCGGTGACCCGGCTGCGAGCGACGCGCACGTCGCCCTCCTGCAGGACGTGCTCCGCGCGGGCGTGCCGTACTTCGGCATCTGCTTCGGCAACCAGCTGCTCGGCCGCGCGCTCGGCTTCGAGACCTACAAGCTGCCGTTCGGTCACCGCGGGATCAACCAGCCGGTCCTCGACAAGGCGACCGGCCGGGTGGAGATCACCTCGCAGAACCACGGCTTCGCGGTCGACCTGCCGATCGAGGGCCGTCACGAGACGCCCGCCGGGTTCGGCCTCGCCGAGGTCAGCCACTACAGCCTGAACGACGAGGTCGTCGAGGGCATCAACTGCATCGACATCCCCGCGTTCTCGGTCCAGTACCACCCCGAGTCCGCCTCGGGTCCGCACGACGCGGTCTACCTGTTCGACCGGTTCCGCGACC
Source organism: Plantibacter sp. CFBP 13570 (assembly GCF_014841395.1). NCBI lineage: Bacteria > Bacillati > Actinomycetota > Actinomycetes > Micrococcales > Microbacteriaceae > Plantibacter > Plantibacter sp. CFBP 13570. The sequence goes on from NZ_JACYTW010000007.1 coordinate 94,386, forward strand.
TCGTGACCGGCCACGCCACCACTTCCAGCACCAAGGAGAACAACTAGTGCCCAAGCGCGACGACATCAACAGCGTCCTCGTCATCGGCTCCGGGCCGATCGTCATCGGGCAGGCCGCCGAGTTCGACTACTCGGGCACCCAGGCGTGCCGCGTGCTGCGCGAGGAGGGCGTCCGCGTCATCCTCGTCAACTCGAACCCGGCGACCATCATGACCGACCCCGACTTCGCCGACGCGACCTACGTCGAGCCGATCACCTGGCAGGTCATCGAGACGATCATCGCGAAGGAGAAGCCCGACGCGATCCTGCCGACCCTCGGCGGCCAGACGGCGTTGAACGCCGCGATCCAGCTGCACGAGCACGGCATCCTCGAGAAGTACGACGTCGAGCTCATCGGCGCGAACTTCGAGGCGATCAACAAGGGCGAGGACCGCCAGATCTTCAAGCAGCTCGTGCTCGACGCGGGCGCGGACGTGGCCCGCTCCTACATCGCCCACACCGTCGAGGAGGCCGTCGGCTACGCCGAGGACCTCGGCTACCCGCTGGTCGTCCGCCCCTCGTTCACCATGGGCGGCCTCGGCTCGGGCTTCGCGTACACCGAGACGGAGCTCCGCCGGATCGTCGGCGACGGCCTCCACCAGAGCCCGACCACCGAGGTGCTCCTCGAGGAGTCGATCCTCGGCTGGAAGGAGTACGAGCTCGAGCTCATGCGCGACACGGCCGACAACACCGTCGTCGTCTGCTCGATCGAGAACGTCGACCCGGTCGGCGTGCACACCGGGGACTCCATCACGGTGGCTCCCGCCCTGACGCTGACGGACCGCGAGTACCAGAAGCTCCGCGACATCGGTATCGACATCATCCGCGCGGTCGGCGTCGACACCGGCGGCTGCAACATCCAGTTCGCGGTCGACCCGGCCGACGGCCGCATCATCGTCATCGAGATGAACCCGCGCGTCTCCCGCTCGAGTGCCCTCGCCTCGAAGGCGACCGGCTTCCCGATCGCGAAGATCGCGGCGAAGCTGGCCATCGGGTACCGCCTCGACGAGATCCCGAACGACATCACGAAGGTCACGCCCGCGAGCTTCGAGCCGACGCTCGACTACGTCGTCGTGAAGGTGCCGCGCTTCGCGTTCGAGAAGTTCCCCGCCGCCGATCCGACGCTCACGACCACCATGAAGTCGGTGGGTGAGGCGATGGCCATCGGACGCAACTACGCCACCGCACTGCAGAAGGCGCTGCGGTCGCTCGAGAAGCGCGGCTCCAGCTTCCACTGGGGCGACGAGTCCCGCAGTGTCGAGGAGCTGCTCGAGGTCATGAAGACCCCGACCGACGGCCGCATCGTCGTCGTGCAGCAGGCGCTCCGCAAGGGCGCCACCGCCGAGCAGGTCTTCGAGGCCACCAAGATCGACCCGTGGTTCATCGACCAGATCGTCCTGATCAACGACGTCGCCGACTGGATCGCCGCGGCGGAACGCCTCGACACCGAGGTGCTCCGGACCGCGAAGAACCACGGCTTCTCGGACGCGCAGATCGGTCAGCTGCGCGGGTTCGGCGAGCAGGAGGTGCGCGAGGTCCGGCACATCCTGGGAGTCCGCCCGGTCTACAAGACGGTCGACACGTGCGCCGGCGAATTCCCGGCGCTCACCCCGTACCACTACTCGAGCTACGACACGGAGACCGAGGTGGTCGCGAGCGACCGCCGCAAGGTGGTCATCCTCGGGTCCGGCCCGAACCGCATCGGCCAGGGCATCGAGTTCGACTACTCCTGCGTGCACGCGTCCTTCGCGCTGCAGGCCGCCGGCTTCGAGACCATCATGATCAACTGCAACCCGGAGACCGTCTCGACGGACTACGACACGAGCGACCGGCTCTACTTCGAGCCGCTCACGCTCGAGGACGTCCTCGAGGTCATCCACGCCGAGAGCGAGTCGGGCGAACTCGTCGGTGTCGTCGTCCAGCTCGGTGGCCAGACGGCGCTCGGGCTCGCGAAGGGTCTCGAGGCCGCAGGCGTCCCGATCCTCGGCACCACGCCGACCGCCATCGACCTCGCCGAGGAGCGCGGCCAGTTCCAGGAGATCCTGGACGCCGCCGGCCTCGTCGCACCGAAGAACGGCACCGCGGTGGAGATCGAGGGTGCACTGCGCGTCGCCGAGGAGATCGGCTACCCGGTCCTCGTCCGCCCGAGCTTCGTGCTCGGCGGACGCGGCATGGAGATCATCTACGACAGCGCCTCGCTCACCGACTACTTCGTGCGCATCGAGGACCAGGGCATCGTGGGCCCGGCCCAGCCGCTGCTGGTCGACCACTTCCTCGACGACGCGATCGAGATCGACGTCGACGCCCTGTTCGACGGCGAGGAGCTCTACATCGGCGGCGTCATGGAGCACATCGAGGAGGCCGGTATCCACTCCGGCGACTCGAGCTGCACCCTCCCGCCCGTCTCGCTCGGTCGCGCCGAGATCGACCGCGTGCGGAACGCGACGCTCGCGATCGCCCAGGGGATCGGCGTGCGCGGTCTGCTGAACGTCCAGTTCGCGATCGGCGCCGGCATCCTCTACGTCATCGAGGCGAACCCGCGTGCGTCCCGCACGGTGCCGTTCGTGTCGAAGGCGCTCGGCATCCCGCTGGCGAAGGCCGCATCACTCATCATGACCGGCGCGACGGTCGCCGAGCTCAAGGACTCGGGGCTCCTGCCCCCGGTCGACGGATCCCGCGTACCGATCGACTCCCCGGTGTCGGTCAAGGAGGCCGTGTTGCCCTTCAAGCGCTTCCGCACGAAGGACGGCCAGATCGTCGACAGCGTGCTCGGCCCGGAGATGCGCTCCACCGGCGAGGTGATGGGCATCGACAAGGACTTCCCGCGCGCGTTCGCGAAGAGCCAGGAGGCGGCCTACGGCGGCCTGCCGTCGAGCGGAACGGTGTTCGTCTCGGTCTCCGACCGCGACAAGCGTTCGATCATCCTGCCGGTGCTGCGCCTCCAGCAGCTCGGGTTCGACATCCTCGCGACCGACGGCACGGCCGAGGTGCTGAACCGGAACGGCATCAGTGCCCGGACGGTGCGCAAGTACAGCGAGACCACGGCCGCGGGCGAGGACGACTCGATCGTCGACCTGATCAACCGCGACGAGGTCGACATGGTCATCAACACCCCGAGTGGCCGGTCGGCTCGCGCGGACGGCTACGAGATCCGCGCGGCCGCCGTCGCGGCCGACAAGCCGCTCTTCACGACGATCGCGCAGCTCACCGCCGCGGTCGGCTCCTTCGAGGCGCTCGGCGGGGGCTTCGAGGTCCGCTCGCTCCAGGAGTACGCACTCGATCGGGCTGCGCGCTCGTGACGGCTTCGTTCGGAACCCGACTGGACGAGGTCTTCGTCCGGTCGGGCCGACTCTGCGTCGGCATCGATCCGCACCGCTTCCTGCTCGAGGCGTGGGGACTGCCCGACACCGCCGCCGGCGCGGGGGCCTTCGGCCTCGCCGTCGTCGAAGCCGCAGCCGGTCGCGCCGGGATCGTCAAGCCGCAGGTGGCGTTCTTCGAACGGTTCGGGTCGGCCGGGTACATCGCCCTCGAAGGGGTCCTCGCCGCGGCACGCGACGCCGGGCTCCTCGTGATCGGCGACGCCAAGCGCGGTGAGATCGGGACGAGCATGGAGGGCTATGCCGAAGCGTGGCTGACCCCCGGTTCACCGCTGGAGGTCGACGCCCTCACCGTGAACCCCTATCTCGGCTTCGGCTCACTGCAGCCGGCACTCGAGCTCGCCGAGCAGCACGGCAAGGGCGTGTTCGTGCTGACGGCGACCTCGAACCCGGAGGGTCGCGACGTCCAGCTCGCCGAGGACAGGGCCGGCCTCACCGTCGCGGCGTCGATGCTCGACGAGATCGACCACTGGAACGCACGGCACCACCCCGGGGCGACCGGTTCGATCGGTGCGGTCATCGGAGCCACGCTCCGTCTCGAGGAGTTCGGCCTGACGGAGGTACCGCCGACGACCACGCTCCCGATCCTGGCACCCGGCTTCGGCCACCAGGGAGCTGCGGTCGCCGACCTCGGATCCATCTACGGCGACCTCGCACCGGGTGTCATCGTCTCCGAGTCCCGGAGCATCCTCGCCGCCGGACCCTCGGGGATCGCGGACGCCGTCGAACGTTCCGTCGCAGCCGTGAGGAGCGCCCGTGGTTGACCAGGAGCAGGACCAGCCCGGCAGGAACATGCCGGAGGTCGACCGGGCCGCCGCCTCACGTGAGGCCGTTCGCAAGCGCCGCGCCCGCGCGACCGTCAAGGCGTCCATCGCCTCCGGCGCCCGCACCCCGTTGGAGGTGCTCGACGCCGCGACCGCCGATCCGGACGGCATCGAGGGCGGCATCCGCATCACCGAGTACCTCCTCAGCATCCCGAGTGTCGGCGTCACCAAACTGGGGCGGATCCTCGAATCGCTCGGCATCTCCTCGGTCAAGCGCCTCGGCGGTCTCGGCCGACTGCAGCGGGATCGCCTCCGCGCCTTCATCGCCGAACGCTACCCGGGCACCGCGCGCAGCCGACTCGTCGTGCTCGCCGGCCCGACGGCCGTCGGCAAGGGGACGGTGGCCGCCTACATCCGCGACCACTACCCGGAGGTCCACCTCTCCGTCTCGGCCACGACACGCAAGCCCCGGCCGGGGGAGCAGCACGAGGTGAACTACTACTTCGTGACCGACGACGAGTTCGACGGCCTCATCGAGGGCGACCGCCTGCTGGAGCACGCCACGGTCCACAACGCGTACCGCTACGGCACGCCACGCGAGCCGATCGAGCGAGCGCTCGCGGCCGGCGACAGCGCGTTGCTCGAGATCGACATCCAGGGTGCCAGGCAGGTCCGGGAGGCGATGCCGGAGGCGACCCTGGTGTTCCTGCTGCCGCCGAACTGGGACGAACTCGTCCGTCGACTGGTCGGACGGGGCACCGAGGACGAGGAGGAACGGGAGCGCCGACTGCGCACCGCGAAGGTCGAACTGGCCGCCGCGGACGAGTTCGACCACCGTGTCGTCAACGACGACGTGGCCCGCGCGGCCCAAGAGGTCGTAGACTTGATGAAGATTCACGGGGATTGACGTCCGACGCGCACCCCGCATCGATCCGATCTTCCCCGAACACAACCACACGAGGAGTGTGAACCTGCATGGCTGACAAGCTCAAGGGCATCATCGATCCGCCCATCGACTCCCTGCTCACCAAGGTCGAGTCCAAGTACGCACTCGTGATCTTCGCGTCCAAGCGCGCGCGCCAGATCAACGACTACTACGCCGACCTCCACGAGGGCAGCCTGTTCGACAACGTCGGGCCGCTGGTCGACTCGTCCGTCGAGGACAAGCCGCTCTCGATCGCGATGCACGAGATCAACGAGGACAAGCTCCAGATCAAGCCGATCGCCGAATAACCGCTTCACCACGACGAATCCGCCGGGCGCCAGACGACCGGCGGATTCGTCGTGTCGGGCCCGTTCCCGCCGCCGCCGACGCCCCGCGTCACGGACGGACGACGTGTCCGAGGCCTCGACTAGAGTGATGAACGGTCGGGCCCCGGAACACCGCGACGGCCGATCCCTCCACCATCGCACCACCACTTCCGACGGGAGACCGCATGACCGAGCTGCGCCTGTTCACCTCCGAATCCGTGACCGAGGGGCATCCCGACAAGATCTGCGACCAGATCTCGGACAGCATCCTCGACGCGCTCCTCGAGGTGGATCCGCGCAGTCGAGTCGCCGTCGAGACGCTCGTCACCACCGGGCTCGTCCATGTCGCCGGTGAGGTCTCCACGAGCGGCTACGTCGACATCCCGACGATCGTCCGCGAGCGCATCCGGTCCATCGGCTACACCTCGTCCGACATCGGATTCGACGGCGACTCCTGCGGCGTGAGCGTGTCGATCGGCTCGCAGTCCGCCGACATCGCCGCCGGAGTCGACCATGCCTTTGAGTCCCGCGAACAGTCCAGTGTCGACGCCTACGACCTCCAGGGCGCCGGCGACCAGGGGATCATGTTCGGGTTCGCGACCACCGAGACACCGCAGTACATGCCGCTGCCCAGCTGGATCGCACACCGTCTCGCGGAGCGACTCGCCGAGGTCCGCAAGTCCGGCCAGCTCGACTATCTGCGCCCGGACGGCAAGACCCAGGTCACCATCGGATACGACGGCTTCCTCCCGAAGACCGTGGAGACGGTCGTGGTCTCCACGCAACACAATCCGGGTGTCTCCACGGAGCAGCTGCGTCGCGACGTCCAGCGTCACGTCATCGAACCGGTCCTCGCGACGGTCGAACTCGACAGCTCGAACGTGACCCACCTGATCAACCCGACCGGCATCTTCGTCGTCGGTGGCCCGATGGGCGACGCGGGGCTCACCGGACGCAAGATCATCATCGACACCTACGGTGGAGCGGCTCGACACGGCGGTGGGGCCTTCAGCGGGAAGGACCCGTCGAAGGTGGACCGCTCGGCCGCATACGCCATGCGCTGGGTGGCGAAGAACGCGGTCGCCGCCGGATTCGCCGAACGTCTCGAGGTGCAGGTCGCCTACGCCATCGGCAAGGCCGCGCCGGTCGGGCTCTACGTCGAGACCTTCGGGACGGCCCATGTGCCGGAGGCGGACATCACGCGCGCGATCCGCGACGTCTTCGACCTCCGTCCGGCCGCGATCATCGCCGACCTCGACCTCATCCGCCCCATCTACGCCGCAACGGCGGCGTACGGGCACTTCGGCCGCGAGCTCCCCGACTTCACGTGGGAGCGTCTCGACCGGGTGGAGGCGTTGCGGTCAGCAGCCGGGCTGTAGCCGTGGTCGGCGCGAGGGTCGCCAGGGTGGTACTCGACTCCCCGTTGCCACAGCTCGACCACCTGTTCGACTACGCCATCCCCGACGACCTGGCCGATGACGCCGTGCTCGGCGCGCGCGTCTCGGTGCCGTTGCGCTCGGCCGGACGGTCGGCGAACGGGTTCATCGTGGACCTTGCCGACTCGAGCGAGTTCGGCGGAGCGCTCAGCCCGCTGAGCTCGGTCGTGTCGTCGGTACCGGTCCTGACCCCGACCCTGTGGACGCTCGCACGCCGTGTCGCGGATCGCAGCGCCGGGAGCGCGATGGACGTCCTGCGTCTCGCCATTCCGCCGCGACAGGTCCGGGTGGAGAAGACCTGGACCGCCGCGACCCCGCCGGAGCCTCCGTCGGTCGAGCGGCGCACCGTCCCGGGCTTCGCCCCTGGCACCCTCGACCGTCTCGCGCCGGGGGAGCGGTACGCGATCAGCGCGATCCCCACCCTGACCGCGACGAGCGCGGGCGTCTGGCTCCCCGACTGGTCCTTCACGCTGGCGGCTCTCGCCGTGAACCAGCTGTCCGAGGGGAGGAGTGCGATCCTGTGCGTCCCCGACTACCGGGACGTCGAACACCTCCTGGCGGCGCTCGACGACCTCGGTGTCGGTGACGCGGTCGCGAGGGCCGACGCGAAGCAGACCCCGGCTGCTCGCTACCGCGCCTACCTGGACGGACTGCATCCGGTACCCCGGATCGTCGTCGGCAACCGGTCGGCCGTTTACGCACCGGCGCACGACCTCGGACTCATCGCCCTCTGGGACGACGGCGACCCCCTCCATCAGGAGCAGCTCGCCCCCTATGTGCACGCCCGCGACGTCGCGTTGACCCGGCAGGAGATGAGCGGCTCCGCCCTCGTCTTCGCCGCGCACTCACGCAGTACCGAGACGCAGCGACTCGTCGAACTCGGCTGGCTGCGCGAGGTCGCACCGACCCCGCCGGTACGACCGAGAGTCGTCGTGTCCCGGGCGAGCGGCGACGACGCCATGACGAGCCAGGCGAGGATCCCGTCGAGCGCGTGGCGCGCGGTCGACGAGGCATTGCATCACGGACCCGTGCTGGTCCAGGTCGCGCGGCCGGGGTACGCGCCGCACCTCGCCTGTCGACGGTGCGGGACGAGGGCCCACTGCTCGGTGTGCCACGGTCCACTCCAACTCGCCACAGCCCGTTCGCAACCCTCCTGCCGGTGGTGCGGTCACCTCGCGGCCGGGTGGTCCTGCGAGACCTGTCACGACACCGCGTTCCGCGTCACGGCCGCCGGCACCGGCCGGACCGCCGAGGAGCTGGGCCGGGCGTTCCCCCGATACCGGGTCGTGGTGTCGGACGGCGACGCCCCCAAGTTCGAGGTCGGCCCGGAGCCGGCGCTGGTGATCGCGACCCGAGGCGCGGAGCCCGTCGCAGCGGGCGGCTATGCCGCCGTCCTCCTGGTCGACGCCGACCGCATGCTGGCGCGGGAGTCGCTCCGCGTCGCCGAGGACTGCCTGCGGTGGTGGTCGAACGCCGCAGCCCTGGCCGCTGCGCGTGCACCGGTGCTGCTGATCGGCGTCGAGGCCCCCGTGGCGAACGCCTTCGCCCTGTGGCAGCAGCCGCGGTTCGCGAGCGAGGAGCTCGCCGAACGCAGAGAGCTCGGGTTCCCTCCCGCGGTCCGGAGCGCGACCCTCACCGGCACCCGCGACGCCGTCGATGCCGCTCTCGCCGCGCTACCCACCGAGTACCGGAGCCGCGTGCTCGGCCCGACCGTCGACGAAGCGGGCGACAGCGTCGCGATCCTGCGGGTCGACTACGGCCACGCCAGGGCGGTCGCCGAGCAGTTGCGGGCGACCGTCGTCGCGCAGGCGGCGAAGCGTCGACGTCCGACCCCCGGCAGGCGAGCACCGAAAGCCCCGCCTACACTCAGAGTACGATTCGACGATCCGGAGATGCTGTCATGATCCACCCCGTCCACGAAGTCCGAACCGCATGAGGCTGGTCTTCGCCGGCACCCCCGCCGTCGCCGTACCGACGCTCGACGCCCTCGTCTCGGCCGGGCACGAGATCGCGGCCGTCGTGACCCGACCCGACGCCCCGCTCGGCCGCAAGCGGGTCCTGACCCCGTCGCCGGTGGCAGCGGCCGCCGAACGGCTCGGGCTCCCGGTCATCCGCGCTGCACGGCTCGACGACGACGCGACCGCGCGGATCGTCGCGCTCCGTGCGGAACTCGGCGTGATCGTCGCGTACGGCGGGCTCGTCCGTGAACCCCTCCTGTCCGCGCCGGCACACGGTTGGATCAATCTGCACTTCTCATTGCTGCCGGCCTGGCGCGGCGCGGCGCCCGTCCAGCGGTCCGTGATGGCCGGAGACGCGGTCACCGGTGCGTCGGTCTTCCAGCTCGTACCGGCTCTCGACGCCGGAGACGTCTTCGCGACCGTGGAGACGCCGATCGGCGAGCGCGAGACCTCGGGGGAGCTCCTCGACCGCCTCGCCGAGCTCGGCGCACCGCTCACCGCGGAGGTCGTCGCCGCCATCGCCGCCGGCACCGCGGTCGCGGCCCCGCAGCAGGGCGAGGTGTCGCTCGCGCCGAAGCTCGACGGCCAGGACGGTCGGATCGTCTGGGACCGCCCCGTCGCCGACGTGTGGTCGCAGATCCGCGGGGTGACGCCCGAACCGGGCGCGTTCACCCTCCTCGACGAGTCACGGCTGAAGGTGCACCGTGCCGTCCCCGCGACGACCATGCCGACGGACCCACCGGCGCCCGGGACGATCGCGTCCATCGACGGCCTCGTCCTGGTCGGCACGGCGGACACACCGTTGCAACTGCTGCAGGTGCAGCCGGCCGGGCGCACGGCGATGCCCGCCGCCGACTGGTGGCGCGGCGCGTCCGCTGGAACCGATCGGCTGGTCACCGCGTGAGCGGCCAGCAGCCCGAGGGCCAGCGACGCCGCGACCGACGGCCACGCGACGAGGAACCCCGACGCGGACGCCAGCGTCCCACGCGTCCGCGTGACTCGGCGACC
>NZ_JACYTW010000008.1:0-101829 GCF_014841395.1 Plantibacter sp. CFBP 13570
GGTCGTCCGTCCGCCGCGTCCGCGCGACGCCGCGACGCCGGTCGGCCCGGCCAGCGGCGCGGGTCGCACGTCGTCGCCCACATCGTGCTCGGCGTCGGTGGCCTCATCATGGCGTTCCCGTTCATCTGGCAGATCATCATGTCGCTGTCGACGAACGCGGAGGTGCAGAGCGTGGTCCCCACGTTCTGGCCGGCCGAACTGCAGTGGCAGAACTACGCCGCGGTGTTCGAGCGCCTCCCGTTCCTCGATCAGCTGCGCACCTCGATCGTCATCACGGTCATCAGGACGCTCGCGCAGATCGTCCTCTGCACGATGGCGGGGTACGCGTTCGCTCGGATGCGGTTCCGGGGGCGCGCGGTGCTGCTCGCCGTGACGCTGTCGATCCTCATGGTGCCCTCGCAGGCGTACCTCATCTCGCAGTACCAGATCGTGCAGGGCTTCGGTTGGCTGAACACCACGCTCGGCATCGTCGCACCCGGCCTCTTCAGCGCGTTCGGCACCTTCCTCATGCGGACGGCGTTCCTGAACCTGCCGACCGAGCTCGAGGAGGCGGCACGGATCGACGGCGCCGGGCCGTTCCAGATCTTCTGGAAGATCATGCTGCCGCTCGCGAGGCCCAGCATCAGCGTCCTCGCGATCACGACCGTGCTGTGGTCGTGGAACGAACTGCTGTGGCCGCTCGTGGTCTCCACGTACGCCAACTCCATGCCGCTCGCCGCCGGTCTCGCGACGCTCTCGAGCGACAAGACGACGGACTACCCGGTGATGATGGCGGCGTCGATCCTCGCGATGGCGCCGGTACTCGTCCTGTTCATCGTGCTCCAGCGCCGGGTGATCGACGGGCTGGCGTTCTCCGGGCTGAAGTAGCACTTCGACAAGCTCAGTGACCGGGTCTCTGCGCTGCTTCCGGTTCCTGAGCTTGTCGAAGGGCGTGACCGGCGGGGCGTCACGCCTCGCCGGTGCTCCACCAGGAGGCGATCGGCGTCCCGTTCACGACGTGGTCGCCGATCGCCCTGGCCTTGAAGCGGGACGGGTTGTGTGAGGCGATCGTGCGGGCGTTCCGCCAGTGCCGGTCGAGCGCCCGGTGCGTCTCGACGGCGCTCGCACCGCCCACGTCGAACAGGGCGGTCGCGGCGTCGAGCACGGCGGGCAGGATCACGAGCTGCGCGCGCGCCGTCGCGAGTTCGACGGCGGCGATCCGTTCCTGGACGAGATCCGGGTCGGCACCGAGGATCGCCGCGCTCGAACGCCCCAGTGCGGTCGTCGCGGCGGCCAGTGCGGCATCGGCGGCGAACGACTTCGCCGACAGCTCACCGACGACCTCCTGCACGATCGGGTCGGCCTGGGCGGTCGACGCCGCGCCGTGGCTGTAGGTCCTGGTCCGCGTGCCGACGAACGCGCCGGCGTCGTCGACGATTGCGCGGCCGATGCCCGTCACCGCTGCCAGCAGGACCAACTGCACGAACGCGCCGCCGTGCGAGGGGCGTTCCGGCTCGCGTCGGGTCACCGCCGACGCGTCGACGGCGACCTCCGTGAAGACGGTGGTGCCGCTGCCCGTCAGCCGCTGTCCGAACCCGGTCCAATCGTCGATCCGATCGACACCCGTGGCGTCCGTCTCGACGAGCACCGAGACGAACTCGCCGTCCTGCTCGGCGGCGACCCCGACGAGGTCGGCGAACAGCGTCCCCGTGCTGTAGAACTTGGTCCCGTTCAGTCGGAGACCGCCCGGCGTCTCGGTGAGCCGGGTGGCGAGGGAGCCCACCTTCGCGGTCGACCGCTCGTGGCTCGCGTTGCCGACGATGGCTCCGTCGGCCAACCGGGCCAGGCGCGCCTCGCGGTCCGCGGTCGCCGGGGCGTGCAGGGTGCGGTCGATGTAGGAGAAGTGGGAGCGGAACAGCTGCGCGAGGTTCGGGTCGCGTCTGGCCAGCTCGGCGAGCAGCTCGAACAGCTCGCCGTGTGTGGCCTCCTCGCCGCCATACCGTCGCGGCAGCGTCACGCGGGTGAAGCCTGCTTCCCGCAGCGCCTCCACCTCGGCATACGGCAGCCGGCGCTCGCGCTCCCGTTCGACGGCGTCCCGCCCGAGCTCGTCGAAGAGCGGTGCGAAGCGCTGCGCCAGGTCCCGGTCGATCGTCGCCGTCTCGCTCATGCCTGCTCTCCATCCGCCGGAACGGGCTCGGTCTCGGGCCGCGCCCCCGGAGCCTGCCACTCGGGCAGGGTGCCGTTGAGTTCGAACTGCCCGAGTGCCGCCGAACGCTGCACGGCGGGATTGTGGGAGGCGATCGTCCGGACGTTCCGCCAGTGCCGGTCCAGCGCGGTCGACCGGCCGACGGCGGAGGCACCACCGACCTCGAACAGGCGGCTGAGGGCATCGAGGACGAGCGGGAGGACGACCTGCTGGACGCGGAAGACCTCCAGGAGCGCCGAACGCGCGGCGTCGGGATCGGTGGCCGGTTCCTCCAGGGTCCGAGCAGACGCGAGGACGAGCGCGCGGGCCGTGTGCACGACGCTGCTCAGCTGGCCCACGATCGACTGCACGAGCGGATCCTCGCGTGGCAGGTGCTCGCCCGCGTGGCCGACGGTCCGTCGCCTGGCGCGCACATAGTCGACGGTGTCCTCGAGGGCACGTTGCGCGATGCCCGCCACCACACCGAGCAGGATGAGCTGTTGGAGGGCGCCCGTCCGGTGCCACCCCGCCGCGTCGCTGCTGTGAACGACGAGGTCGCGCGGGTCCACCGGCACGCGGTCGAAGGTGGTCGTCCCGCTTCCCGTCAACGGCTGTCCGAAGCCGTCCCAGTCGTCCACCGAGCGGGTGCCTGGATCGTGCGCGGAGACGGTCACCGCGACGCGGTCGGTCCCGTCGAGCGCGGACAGGTAGATCCAGTCGGCGTAGATGCTGCCGGTCGTGTAGTACTTCGTGCCGGTCACCGTGAGGAGTTCGCCGTCGCGGTCGAGGACGGTCTCGAGGTGTGCGGTCGCGTGCCGCTCCGACTGCGCGTTCCCGACGAGGTCGCCGGCGCTCAGCCGGGCGAACCAGTGCTCCCGATAGGCGGCGTCGGGCGAAGCGAGCAGCGCCTCGACGAACAGGATGTGTCCGCGCCAGACGTGCCCGAGGCTCGAGTCCGCCGCCGAGAGTGCGATGAGCCGCGCGAACAGCTGCTCGAGCGTGAGCCCGCCGCCGCCGGACGCGACGGGCACTCTGGCAGCGGCGAAGCCCAGGTGCTTGAGCTCGGCGACCTCGTCGAACAGGAGGCGCCGGTCGGCCTCACGCGACACGGCGCCGCCGCGGATGGAGGAGAGGAACGAGTCGAAATCGTCGGTGCTCATCGGTGCAGCACCCGCTTCGCCAGCACGTTGCCGAGCAACTGGGCGAGCTGCACGAGCAGGACGAGCGTGACGACCACGAGTCCGACGACGATCCAGTCGAACCGCTGGTAGCCGTAGGTCATGGCGAGGTCACCGAGGCCGCCGCCGCCGAGCACCCCGGCCACGGCCGTCGCATCGACGAGGGCGACGAGGATGTAGGTCAGTCCGAGGATGAGTGGGCCGAGCGCCTCGGGTACGACGATCGTGAACAGCACTCGCACAGGGCTCGCCCCCATGGCCGCGCCGGCCTCGATGGCACCCGGTGAGACGGCGACGAGGTTCGACTCGGAGACGCGCCCGATGGCGACGCTCGCGACGAGGATGAGCGGGATCGTCGCCGGAAGCGGTCCGAGGCCGGTGCCGAACACGAGCCGCGTGAGCGGGATGAGCGCGATCGCGACGATGAGGAAGGGCACCGGTCGGATGACGTTGATGATGAAGTTCAGGACGCCGAACACGACGCGGTTCTGCAGGAGGTTGCCGGGCCGGCTCGCATAGAGCAGGAGGCCCAGCAGGATCCCGATGACCGTCGCGACGGCGAAGGAGACGGAGACCATGAGGCCGGTCTCCCCGATGGCCTTGAGGAGACGCGGGAAGAACGCGTCGGGATCGAAGTCACGCATGGGTGTGCTCCTTCAGGGAGTCGGGGTCTGCGGTGAGCGGTTCATGCCCTTCGACAGGCTCAGGGACCGGTGCAGGCTCAGGAAGGACCGGCGCGGCGGGCGCAGGGTCGATCGCGGTGACGGTCGCCGTGGCTCGGAGCCCCGCAATGGCGGCGTCCACGCGGTCGTCCGGTCCGAGCAGCTCGACCGTGAGACTGCCGAACAGTCGCCCCTGGAGTTCGTCGACGCCGCCGAACACGACGTTGAAGTCGATGTCGTTGTCGCGGGCGACCCGCGAGAGGAACGGGTGGTTGGTGTCGCGGTCCTCGACGTGCAGCTGGACGAGGCGCCCGTGGTGCACCGCCCGGATCTTCGCGAGCACCTCGTCGGAGGGGATGTGGTGGAGCACCGACGAGACGAAGCGTCGCGCGGTCGCGGTGCGTGGTGCCGAGAACACCTCGTACACACTGCCCTGCTCCACCACCTCGCCGTCCTCCATGACGGCGACCCGGTCGGCGAGTTCGCGGATGACGTCGATCTCGTGGGTGACGAGCAGGATCGTGACGCCGTACTCCTCGTTCACCCGCCGGAGGAGCTCGAGGACCTCGCCGGTCGTCTGCGGGTCGAGGGCGCTGGTCGCCTCGTCGGAGATGAGGATCTCGGGGCGGGTGGCGAGGGCGCGGGCGATGCCGACCCGCTGCTTCTGCCCGCCGGAGAGTTGCGACGGGTAGGCGAGGGCCTTGTCGCTCAGCCCGACGAACGCGAGCAGTTCTTCGACGCGGTCGAGGATCTCGGCGTCCGGCACCTTCGCGAGTTTGAGCGGGTAGGCGATGTTCTTGTAGACGGTCCGGGACTCCAGGAGGTTGAACTGCTGGAAGATCATGCCGATCCGCTGACGGGCGGCGTAGAGCGCCTGCCCGGCGAGCGCGGAGATCTCGAGGCCCTCGACGACCACCCGCCCGCTCGTCGGCCGCTCGAGGGCGTTGACGGTGCGCAGGAGCGTCGACTTCCCGGCGCCGGAGTACCCGACGATGCCGAAGATCTCACCCCGCTCGACAGTCAGGTCGACGTGGCGCAGCGCCTCGAAGGCACGGCCCTTCACCTCGAACGTCTTGCTGACGTCCTCGAAGACGATTGCTGTGTTCATCACCTGCTCCTCTCGCGGGAGGGCCGTCCGGGAGACCCCGGACGGCCACTGCATGGTGGCGGCCGGTCATCGCGGGAGGCGATGACCGGCCGCCGTCGTCCTACTCGGCTTCGGCTTGGAGCTCGGCGAGCTTGTCGCGGAGGTCCTTCACCGGCACCTTCACGAGGATCGAGTTCCCGGCGAACTCGTCGTCGAGCGCCTCGGCGACGCGCGGGTCGGCGTAGGTGTCCTCGAGGATCTTCCAGGCCGGGTTGTCCTTGTCCTCCTCGCGGGTGGCGATGACGTTGACGTAGGGCAGGTTCTTTTCGGAGAGCGAGTCGTCGAGGAAGAGTGCGTCGTCCTTCGTGATGCCCTGGCTCGGGTCGAAGTAGGAGGTCCCGACGACGACGGCTGCGAGGGACGGGTCGTCGAACTGCTGCGGGATGCTCGTCGCCGGCAGCGGCACGAAGTGGAGGTTCTTGTCGTTCGCGGTCACGTCCTCGACGGTCGGGAAGTTCCCGGCGTCCGCTGCGATCTCGATGAGTCCGGCCGCAGCAAGGATGTTCAGGGCACGGCCGCCGTTGGACGGGTCGTCGGGGATCGCGATGCGCGCGCCGTCGGCGAGGTCCCCGACGTCGGTGAGCGTCTTCGAGAAGATCCCCCACTGGGTGATGACGGTCGAGAACACCGGCGTCAGGTCGGCGTCGTTCTCCGCGTTGAAGGCCGAGAGGTAGAGGATGTGCTGGAAGGCGTTCGCGTCGACGGTGCCGGCGACGAGTTCGGTGTTGGGGAGGACCCAGTCCTTCACGTTCACCCATTCGACGTCGAGGCCCTTCTCGGCGGCGACCTCCTTCACGGCGTCCTGGAACTGCGTGTCCTCGGACACCGCGATCTTCACGCTGAGGCGCTCGGCGGGCGCACCGGAACCGGTCGCCGCGTCGGCTGCCCCGTTCTGGCCACCGACGACCACGGAGACGACGACGGCGATCGCTGCGACGGCGACGACCGCGACACCGCCGATCAGCAGGTTCCGGCGCTTCCGCTTGCCGGAGGCGATCGACGCCCGCAATTCGCTCGGTTCTGGTCCCGTGTGCTCACTCATGATGGTCCTCGGCTCTGTCTGTGGGTGCACTGGTGCGTGCACGGAGCCAGTTTCCACAGGCGTGCGGAGGGACGCCCGTTGCGTTACCGCCGACCGTCACCGTTCGAGATGAAACGTAAACGTGCTGCACGGACGGGCGATCGTCCCTACACTGCGGCGCTCCGCACCTTCGATCCCTGCACGCGCCTCTTCCGGTCCCTGAGCTCCTCTTCCGGTCCCTGAGCTCCTCTACCGGTCCCTGAGCCCGTCGAAGGGCGGGGTCAGGCGGGGTGGACGACGTTGCTCCGGCGGCGGGCGAGGCGGCGGCCCGCGAGCTGATCGAAGATCGGGCAGTCGGGTGAGGGGACCGGCGACCCGTGCTGGGTCGTTGCTCCGGCCAGGCGGGTCTGTTCCGGAGGAGAGGACGCCGCCTGCGCGTCGAACCCGTGGGTGAGCGTCGTGAAGATCGGGGACGCGGAGCGCGGCGGGCGCGCGGACGAGCTGGGCACGGGGTCCTCTCGGGAGTCGGCGGCGAGGGCTTCGCGATGACGGTGAGTACGTCGCGACAGCGGTGCTCATATTCTAGAACATGAATGCTGAGTGTCGGCCTCCACTCGTCAGGTGGCGAGGGTCACCCGACGTCGTACCGCGCCAGCGCGTCCGCGTCCTGGGCGATCCGCGACGCCCGCCTCGCCGCGTCGAGCGCCTCGATCGGGTCGTCGACCGCTGCCGCCTCCGCGAGCGCGAGCTGCCGCTGTGCCTCGGCGAGGCGCGTCCTCGCATCGGCACCCACGCTGCCTCGGTGCGCGGCGATGACGTCGACGGCGACGCGGATGTTGCTGTCCGCGGTGAACAGTGCCCCGCGCAGCGCCTCGCGAGCGTTGTCGAGGCGTTGCTGCGCGCTCCGGGCGGTCGCGAGGGCTGCGTCGAGGTCGATGTCGGCTGCGCGAACCGCCTCCAGGCGTCGCATCGGATCGGGCAGGATGCGGTCGCCGTCCGTGGACGTGGTCGACTCCGCCTCCAGGAGCGTGCGGTTCGCCCGCTCGACGGCAGTCGCGATGACGGCGGCCGTCTCCGCGCGTTCCACCGTCGCGCCCAACGCCTCCGCTTCGGCGATCACCGTGCGGAGCTCCCGCCCCGCTGCGGCGAGTTCGGTCTCCGCAGCAGTGATGCCCGCGAGCGAGCGCTCGACGGCATCCAACCGGTCGTCCGCCTGCTGCAGCTCGCGCCCCAGGGCGTGCAGTGCTGGGGCGGCCGGCCGGCCGGTGTCGATCCGATCCTTCGTCGTCGCCGCATCGGCCGTCGCCTGGTCGACTGCGTCCTGCGCGGTCCGGCGGAGTGCCCGGGCATCCTCGACGGCGCTCGCCGCATAGCGGTCAGCGGCCGAGGCGATCGCGAGGCCGGTGGTGGTGAGTCGTTCGCGCGCGCGGTCGATGCGCGCCTGGAGCTGGTCGAGGAGGTCGGGGGCCGAGCGCTCCGCTCCGCGGCGTTCGTCGAAGCCGCGCAGCCGGGCGCTCAGCGTGCGCTCGACGTCCTCGCAGACGCTGATGATCCGCTCGTTCCAGGCGCGGCGCTGCGCCTCCGTGTCGGCGATCTCGTCCTCGAGCGACTGACGGAGCCGGAACGCCTCCCCGAGCGCCGAGCGCGCCGAGGCGACGTCGGCCGCATACCCTCGGGCGGCTTCGCGCCCGAACTCCGCTTCGGTGAATCCGACCTCGTCCTCGGCCTCGCGGACCGCGTCGTCGGTGCGGACGAGGGCGATGCCCGCGCGGCGGTGGAGGTCGTCGATGGAGGCGACGGGGGTCTTCGGGTTGCGCCGACGCAGCAGGGTGACGAGCAACCAGACGATGATGCCGACGCCCCCGAACACGATCAGCGAGGGGAGCCACCACAGGTCGTCCATGGGCTCCAGTCTACGAACGCGGAACGGGGATCGGCTGGGAAGGACGTGGCGTCGGACGTCGGTCGTCGACGGCGTTCCGACGGCTGTCGAGCTTCCTCGGGATCACGCTCGGCACGTCGGTCCGCGGGGCTACCCTGAACCCATGACCCGCCAGCAGCGCCTCGTGCTCACGATCGCGATCCTCTCCTCGTTCGTGGCGTTCCTCGACGGCTCGGTCGTGAACGTCGCGCTCCCCGCGATGACGAAGGAACTCGGCGGCGGCCTCATCGTGCAGCAGTGGGTGGTCGACGCCTACCTGATCACCCTCGGGTCGCTCATCCTGCTCGCGGGCTCGCTCTCCGACGCGTTCGGGCGCATCCGCGTCCTCCGCATCGGGCTCATCGGATTCGGCGTCACCTCGATCCTGTGCGCGGTCGCGCCGACCGCCGAGGTGCTCATCATCGCGCGGCTACTCCAGGGCGGCGCGGCTGCGCTGCTCGTGCCGAGTTCGCTCGCCATCATCATCTCGACGTTCAGCGGCGTCGCGCAGGGCAAGGCGATCGGCACCTGGACGGCATGGACGGGGGCCGCGGGCATCACCGGCCCGCTGCTCGGCGGCGTGCTCGTCGACACGCTGTCCTGGCGCCTCATCTTCGCCATCAACATCATCCCGATCCTCGTCACCCTGTGGCTCATGATGCGCACCGACCGCGTACCCGAACCCGAACATCGCCCGCGTATCGACGTCGTCGGTGCGGTGCTCGGCGCCGTCGGGCTGGGTGGTCCCGTCTTCGCGCTCATCGAGCAGGAGCGCTACAGCTGGTCGAGCCCGATGCTGCTCGTGCCGCTCATCGGCGGTGTCGTGTCCTTCGTCGCGTTCCTCTGGTGGGAGCGCCGCCACCCCGATCCGATGCTGCCGCTGTCGCTCTTCCGCGTGCGGAACTTCGGCTACGGCAACATCGCGACCGTCTTCATCTACGGCGCTCTCTCGCTCGGCTTCTTCGCCATCGCGGTCTTCATCCAGCAGACGGCGGGCTTCAGCGCCACGCTGGCCGGCATCGCGACGCTGCCGCCGACGCTCGTCATGCTCGCGTTGTCGTCGTGGTTCGGCAAGCTGGCCGGCACGCACGGGCCACGGCTGTTCATGACGATCGGGCCGATCGTCGCCGGCGTCGGCTTCCTGCTGATGATGGGTGCCCAGCAGGATCTGAACTACTGGGTACAGCTGTTCCCGGGCATCCTGCTCGTCGGTCTCGGCCTCGCGATCACGGTCGCGCCGCTCACCGCGGGCATCCTCGGATCGATCGACCCGGCCCATGCCGGCATCGGATCGGCGGTCAACAACGCGGTGTCGCGCGTGGCCGGCCTCGTATCGATCGCCCTGGTCGGCATCATCGCCGGTGGCGCGCTCGGCGTCGACGGGTTCCCGCGGGTGGTCCTGGCGACCGCCGTGTTCATGTTCGTCGGCGGCGTGGTGTCGTTCGTCGGCATCCGGAATCCGCGGACCGCGAGCGCGTCGGAGACGACGACCTGGTCGCCGGCCTGACGACCTCGCCTGGCGGCGAGCCCTCGGTCAGCGCGGGTCGACACCCGTGACGGCGGGCGCGGTGGTGGCCGCCCCGATCACCGCGTGGAGCATCTCGCGGAGCTGGGTGAGGTGCTCGGCGTCCATCCGGAGCTCGTTCATGACCCGGTGCGGGATGGCCTCCGCCTGGGTGCGCAGCTCACGGCCGGCGGTGGTGAGTGAGACGTCGAGGACGCGCTCGTCGAGTCGGCTGCGGTCGCGTCGGACGAGCCCGGCGGTCTCGAGGCGCTTGAGGAGCGGGGACAACGTCGCCGGCTCGAGCTGCAGCGCTCCGCCGAGGTCCTTGACCGAGCGCGGGCTGTGCTGCCAGAGGGCGAGCATCACGAGGTACTGCGGATGGGTGAGACCGAGCGGTTCGAGGATCGGCCGGTAGAGCGAGATGACGCTGCGCGACGCGACGGCGAGCGCGAAGCAGACCTGGTTCTCGAGCTGGAGCAGGTCGTCGGCCGTGGCGACGGTGGTGGATTCGTTGGCGGTCACGGTCCCATCGTACCCAAATGATTAGTACACTCATCAATATGAGCGAGAAACGATCCTTCCGGGAGTCCGTGCGCGAGGCCGGTGGTCTGTACGGCTGGGTGAACGGCCGCATGTGGAAGGTGCTCGGTCCGCCGCCCCTCGGTCCCTACAACGAGGAGCCGTTGCCGCCGGCCGCGCAGTCGGGGTGCCCGATCTGCGGCCACGCCATGTCCGAGCACATCGTCGACCGCACGACCGGCCCGCGCACGCAGCTGCACTGCCCGAAGGCGCCGGCCGCCTGAGGGCGGTCTCCATCCCGGTGGCAGGACGTCATCCTCCAGGTGCATGCGGGCTTCCGCCACGCCTGCTGAACTGGTGATATGCCTCAGGTCAACATTTCTTCCACGCCGCCGGTCCCGTCCACCGGCGACGCCACCTCGCGTCGCTGGCACCTCATCGACGCCCTCCGCGGGTTCGCACTCGTCGGCATCCTCTTCGTCAACGTCCCCGACATCACCCGGCTCGGTAGCGACATCCCGTTCGACCAGCGACAGTCCACGCTCATGGACACCGTGCTCGAGTTCGCGGTGCAGACGCGGTTCGTCCCCATCTTCGCCTTCCTCTTCGGGCTGAGCGCGATGCTCGTGATCCAGGGCGCCCGCCGTCGCGGCACCGGCGCGCTCGTGCCGATGCTGCTGCGGTTCAGTGCGCTGGCGGTGATCGGCATCGCGCACGGGTTCCTCTACCCGGGCGAGATCCTCCGCGAGTATGCGATCTGCGGGATCCTCATGCTCCCCCTCATGCTGTGGTTGCCGCGCTGGGCGCTGCTCGGGTCCGGCGTCGTGCTCACGATCGCCGCCTACGCGCTCACGGGCGGTGGGCTCGCGACTCTGCCCGGACTGTTCCTCGCTGGTGCGGGGGCGGCGGCGTACGGCTTGCCGAAGGTGCTCGACGCCGGCGGGCGGCCCGTGTGGATCACCTTCCTCGTGGCGACGGTCCTCGCCGTCCCGGCCATCGTCTGGCAGACCACCGAGCCAGGCGACCCGCGGTTCACGAACGCCGGTGGGATCGCGGGCGGGATCCTCGCCGTCGTGTACGTCACCGGATTCGCGCTGCTCTGGCAGACGCCGGTGCGTCGGGTGCTCGCGGCCGTCTTCGAACCTCTCGGTCGCATGGCCCTCACCAACTACCTCGCCGCGAGCGCCGTGTTCGCGGTCGTCGGGCTGGTCGTCCCCTTCCGAGAGATCGACGACCTGGCCGCGGTGAGCGTCGGAGCGGTCGCGCTCATCGCGGTGCAGTCGGTGCTCAGCCGGGTCTGGCTGCGGCACTTCCGCTACGGGCCGGTCGAGTGGGTCTGGCGGATGGCCACCTGGCGTCGCGTCGTCCCGCTGCGGGGCGCTGCGCTGCCGGCCGCCTGAGCACTGAGTCGCCCGGATCTGCACGATTTCGGCTCGGATTCGTGCAGATCCGGGCGACTCAGCGGGGCGGGAGCGAGGCGGCGGCAGCGACCGCGACCGTGTCCGCTGGTTCGCGTCCGAGCAGGGTTCGGAGGTCGTCACCCGCGCCGTCGAGGAATCCGTGCCGGACGCCGGTGAAGATCGACATGAGCATGGCGGGCTGGAACGGCTTGAGCGCGGCCTCAGCCAGCGCCGTCCGCTGCTCGGCGAGGGAGACGCTGCGAAGCGGGACGGCCAAGCGATCGGCCACCTGCGCGGCCGTGATCGGTTCGCCCACGAGGTCGTAACTGCGACCGACGTGGTCCGACGGTGACATCGCGACGACGGCCGCGGCCTCGGCGAGGTCGGCTCGTGCGACGGCGGCGAGCGCGCCGTCGCCGAACGCCGAACCGAGCGAGTTGCCCGACCACGCCAGGAGCGACCCGAACAGATCGGCGTACAGGCCGTTCCGCAGGATCGTCCAGGCCAGGCTGCTGTGCTGCAGTCGACGCTCGGTCCACCGGTGCGCGAGCGCGAACGCGAGGTGGTCTCCCGCCGAGGCGAGGCTCGTGTACACGACGTGCTGTACCCCGTCCCGCTCAGCCGCGGAGATCGCCGTCTCGTGTCGGGCGATCACGATGTCGTCCTCGGCCTCACCCGCCGATACGAGGACGAGCGTGTCGACCCCGACGAAGGAGACGGTGTCGGGGTCGTCGAAGTCGATCCGTCGCGCGCCGTCCCGTCCGCTGCGGTTGCTCGCGAGCGGTGCAGCCCCACGGGTGGTGAGCGCATCGAGGATCGCGCTGCCGAGTTGGCCGGTGGTTCCGGTGACGAGGATCATTTCAGGGCCTTTCGGTGTTCGGACTGATGACTCGGACGAGTCTGCGTCCCCTGTTCCGGCCCCACAAGAAGGCACTTCCATGTCACTCACGCACACCGCGGTAACCGCCGACCTCGAACCCTGCGGCAAGGAGGACCACCCGGACTGCGGCATCCGGGATGTCCTCGACCGCATCGGCGACACCTGGTCGGTCCTCGTCGTCGTCGAGCTCGCGTCGGGCGACCGCCGGTTCCGCGAACTCCAGCGGGCGATCGACGGGATCTCCCAACGCATGCTGACGCTGACCCTCCGCCGCCTCGAACGCGACGGCCTCGTCGACCGGACCGTGTACCCGACGGTTCCCGCGCAGGTGTCCTACGCGCTCACCTCGTCCGGTGCTGGGCTCTCCCACCTGATCAAGACGCTCGCCGACTGGTCGCTCGAGCAGCGGCCGGTGATCGCGGCGTCGCGTTCGGCGTACGACGCCGCCCACCCGGGGCACCGCATCCGGTGAGCACTGTCGCGTGACGCCCGCGCGGAGTAGCGTCGGCGCATGGAGCATCCGATCGTGCATGATCCCGACGATCCGTTCGTCGAACGCGTCAGGCGGTTGTGCCTCGCCTATCCGGAGGCCGTCGAGACGTTCGGCCACGGACGCCCGCGGTTCAATGCGGGCAAGCGCGTGTTCGTGACCGTCGGGTCGGAGATGCGCATCCCGCACAGCGTCACGTTCACGCCGGCCGAGGAGGAGCGCGGCGCCTGGCTCGAGGACGAGCGGTTCTGGTCGCCGAAGTACGACGGCCCGTCGGGCAAGCTCGCGTTCGACGCCGGTCTCGACGGCGACGACGGCCGCACGCTCGACGACGTCGACTGGGCACTCATCGCTGAGTTGATCGACACCTCGTACCGGCAGGTCGCCCTCCAGCGGCAGCTCCGGGCGCTGGACGCGCGCTGACCCGGGACGGGCCCGGTCGCGGCAGCATCTCGAAAGGGTCGTGCCAGACTGACGACCGGGGGAGCGTCATCGAGACGCATCGGAAGTGGGGAGCCATGAGCGACGGGGGCGCAGCCGGGACATCGCCTGAGCGCGATGACGCCGAGGCCAGCGCCGCCGGATCCGTCCACGCGACCTCGACCGTGGCGACCTCGCCCGACCCCGACGACGCATCCGCGGATCCCCAGGATCCTGCCCGCCGGTCGCCCCGAGTCGCGTTCCTGATCGCGTATCTCATCCGCTCCGTCGACCTCGTCGTCTCGGCCGTCCTCATCATCGCCATCGGGGGCGTCGTCACGACGCTGTTCGACATCGTCGGCACCGCCATGCGCGTCGATCAGTCGACCGGGTCGTACGGCCCCGACGCGCCGCTCGTGCTCGGCGGGCCGTCGGGGGCGGAGCTCTGGTACCAGATGCTCGGCTCGCTCGGCGGGTGGATCCTCCTCGCTGTCGGCGTCATGCTCGTGATCGTCCAACCGGTGATGGAGGTCGTCCGTCGGAGGACCCCCTCGCGCGGGCTCGCCTACGTGAGCGGCCTGACGGCGGTCATGGTCGCCGGGATCGGCTTCGGTGTCCTGGTGGTCTTCGGGATACCGCCCGTGGGGTTGATCGCCAGCGGAGCCGCTGGTGGGCTGGTGAGCAATCTCGGATCAGCACTCGCGATACTCGTCTTCGGACTCGTCGTCTACGGAGCCCCCGTGCTGATCGTCGCCGCGCTCATCATGCTCCTCTCCTTCGCCATCGGCCGGCGACGGGTGCGGGTCGTCACTGCGGTGCTCGCCGGTCTCATCGTCGTCGCCGTCATCGTGGCGTCGACCGGTGCGTTCCGCCCGCCGCCCGCGCGTGAGGTCGCCGCGGCGCAACGGTCCGAAGCCGAGGACGGATTCACTCGGGCGCTCGCGGACATCGACGGGATCGCCGACATCGAGGTCGTCGGTCACGGCGCGACGGTGACGATGTCGCTCGATGCCGGCGTCGGGCAGGTGCTCGGCGCGGCGGACGCGGCGAAGCGTGCCGGGGAGGACCTCGAGGGCATCGCGATCGTCGTCATCCAGCGCGAGCCGGACCCGACGTCGGCCGCCCAGCAACAGGATCCACCACGGGGACCGTGGCGGGTGCAGCTCGTGCCGAGCGATCAGAGCATCGACGAGATCGCCGACGAACTGCAGCGGCTGATGCTGACGGAGCGGCTGCAGGTGTCGATCGCCGTCACGGAGGGGGCACCGCTCATCACCGTCTTCTCCATGGATGCCCTTCCCGCGGCGGTCCGGGAACTCCGCGGGATCTATCCGGACGGCGCGCACTACCGTGTGCCGGAACGCTTCTCCATGGCGGACGACCCGGCCGAGCTGAGCGTGCCGATGGTCGACGCCATCCTCGCCGTCGTCGAGGCCTACCCCGGCGTCGAGATCGAGGTGACGACGCAACCGAAGCTCTGGATCACCGACGTGACGCCGGAGCAGGGTGCTGCGATCGTCGCCATCCTGCAGGACCCGGCGCTCGCCGGAACGAGCCCGTCCGGCTATCCGGTCGACTACTCGATCAACAGCTCCGGTTCCGGCCATGACGTCGAGGGCACCTTCGGCTGAGCCTCTGCCGGTAGCGTGAGGGGATGACCGCCGCTCAGCCCTCCCGCCTCCAGTTCGGTGCCTTCGTGATGAACACGGGCTCCCACATGCAGCACGGTCTCTGGCGCCACCCGGACGCGAAGCAGCACACCTTCGACGACGTGAACCTCTGGGTCGACCTCGCGAAGACACTCGAGCGCGGACGGTTCGACACGATCTTCTTCGCCGACGTCGTCGGGGTCTACGGCGGTGCGGGGGCGTCCTTCGACGTGAACGCGCGCGAGGGTATGCAGCTGCCGAGCAACGACCCGTCGATGCTGCTGTCGGCGTTGGCGATCAGCACCGAGCACCTCGGCCTCGCGTTCACCTCGTCGATCCTGCAGGAGCACCCGTTCACCTTCGCGCGGAAGATCTCGACGATCGACCACGCGTCCGGTGGTCGGGTCGGCTGGAACATCGTCACGAGCTTCCTCGAGAACGCGGCGCGCAACTACGGGCTCGACCGCCTCGTCGAGCACGACGAGCGGTACGCGTGGGCCGAGGAGTACGTGGCGGTCGTCGGCAAGCTCTGGGAGGGGTCGTGGGACGACGGCGCGCTCCTCGCCGACAAGGCCAGCGGCGTCTTCGCCGACCCCACCAAGGTGCACCGGATCGACCACGTCGGCGAACGGTACCGCGTGGAGGGCCCGCACCTGTCGTCGCCGTCCCCGCAGCGATCGCCGCTCCTGTTCCAGGCAGGCTCGTCCGGCGCGGGGAAGGCGTTCGCTGCCAACTACGCCGAGGTGCAGTTCATGATGGCGCCGAGCATCGAGGCGGCACGGGCGTCCGCGGAGTCGACGCGCGCGCTCGTCGCCGAGACCGGCCGCGACCCGCGCGACGTCAAGTTCTGGCAGGCGATGTCGTTCATCGTCGGCAGCACCGAGGAGGAGGCGAAGCGCATCGAGGCCGAGTACGACGAACTCCTGTCGGCCGACGCGTTCCTCGCGCACTCGAACCTCGGCACCGACCAGGCGACCGGCAAGCCGATCGACCCGGACACCCCGCTGAAGGACGTCGAGACCCAGGGCGGGCACAGCATGCTCGAGGCGCTGCAGGCCCTGTCGCCGGACCGCGAGCCGACCGTCCGCGACCTCGCCAAGCTCACCGCGAAGCTGCGGGGTCGCGTCGTCGGCACGCCGGAGCAGATCGCCGACCACCTGGCCGAGTGGCGCGCGGCCGGGATCGACGGGATCAACGTCGCCAACTGGATGATCCCGCACTCCTACGAGGTCTTCGTCGACGAGGTCATGCCGGTGCTGCAGGAGCGCGGTCTCGCCCAGCGGGAGTACGCGCCTGGCACGCTCCGCGAGAAGCTCTTCGGCGCGGAGCCCACCCTCCCGGAGACGCACCCGTTGCGCGCCTACCGCGGTGCCTTCGCCGGCCGCTGACCCGCGCCCGCTCGGCAGCAGGACATCCGCCCGAGAGCAGGACGTTTCGACGAGGAATGTCCTGCTCTCGGGCCGATGCCCTGGTCTCGTGCCGCGGCGGGCTACTGCGGCTTGGCCGTGCCGACGGCCCAGACGAAGGGCGGCGGCGTTCCGTTGATGGACCAGTCGCCGACGATGCGCGTCTTGTAGATGACGGGGTTGTGCGACGCGACCGTGCGGGCGTTGCGCCAGTGGCGGTCGAGGGCGCTCGTGCGGCTGACGGCTGAGGCGCCGAGCGTGTTGAACAGCAGCGTCGCGGACCGTGGGACGAGCTCTGAGAGCACCACCTGCGCCTGGGCGGAACGGATCTCGGCCTCGATGTTCGCCTGCAGGTCATCCGCGGAATCCCGGTCGGCGGCGGTCTCCGACGCCCGCTCGATCGCCGCGGCGACCCCGAGGACGGTCTGCTTCGCGACGAACGCGATCGACGAGATCTCGCCGACGACCGCCTGGATCTGCCCGTCGTCCTTCACGAGCGGTGCGAGACCGTGCGTGTAGACGCGGGTGCGGGCGCGGATCTGCTCCCCGGCGTCGCGCTCGACCGCCGCCGCGATCCCCGCGTGCACGGCGATGAGCACGTGCTGGTAGAGCGCGGTCTGGTAGCGGAACCGGTCGGTGAAGGGGTGCAGCTGGTCGGCGTCGACGACGGCGTCCTCGAACACGATCGTCCCCGTGCCGGTGAGCTGCTGCCCGAAGCCGTCCCAGTCGTCGGCGATCGTCACGCCCAGCTGGTTCGTGCGGACGAGCACGGTGACCTCGGTGTCGGGCTGGCCATCGACGACGAGGCGCGCGGTGGCGTCCGTCCAGTCGGCGTAGATGCTGCCCGTCGTGTAGAACTTGCGGCCGTTCACGACGTAGTGACCGTCGCGCTCGGTGACGACCGTTCCGGAGACGCCGAGCGCGCCCGAGCCGACCTCGCTCCAGGCGTTGCCGACGATCTCACCGGCGACGAACCGCTCGAGCCAGGCGGTGCGTCGATCGCTGGGGGCCGCGACCAGCTGGTCCTCGACGAGGGCGATGTGGCCGCGGAAGATCTGCGGGAGGTTCGAGTCCGCCGCGGCGAGCTCGATCAGGAGTTCCGTGAACTCCGGGAAGGTGAGCCCCGAACCGCCGAACTCGGCGGGGACCCGAAGCGCGCCGAAGCCGGCGGCGGCGAGCTTCCGCACCTCCTCGCGCGGGAGCCGGTGCTCGAGTTCGCGCTCCACGACGCCGGCCTGGATCTCGGCGAACAGCGGCAGGAGCAGCTCGCGGGCGGCCGCGAAGCCGACCGGGCGGGCGGTGGTGGAGGTGGTGGTCATGGTGGAGTCCGTTCCTGGGTGGGCCCTTCGACAAGCTCAGGGACCGGTGGAGGTGCGCAGGGGCCGGTGGAGGTGCTCAGGGACCGATGGGCTGTCGGACCCTGAGCTGGGGTTCGGTCCCTGAGCCTGTCGAAGGGCGGGAGTGGCGTGAAGGCCTAGGTGTAGAGCGAGATCGGCTGCAGCTCGCCGTTCAGGTGGTTCGCGCCGACTTCGAGCTTCTTGTAGTCGACCGGGTCGTGGAGGGAGTGCGTGCGCACGTTCCGCCAGAACAGGTCGAGCCCCACGGAGGCCTTCGCCGAGCTGGAGCCGGTGACCTCGAAGATGCGGTTCGCGACCTCGATGCCGAGCTCGGTGGAGACGACCTTGAGCTTGGCGATCTCGATGGCGATGGCGCCGCGGTCCTCCGCGGTCACGTCCGCTCCCCGCTCGATGATGCGGTCGAAGCGGGCGTTCGTGCGGTCGGCGAGCGCCTCGACGGCGGCGATCGACGACACGAACTCGCCGACGACGCGCTGCACGAACGGGTCGTCGCGGTAGGTCTCGGCGTGGCTGAGGAACCAGGCGTTCTTCCGTGCCCGGACGAGCTCGGTGCCCTGCGCGAGCGCGCCCTCCGCGATGCCGAGGTAGAGGTTGCCGAAGGCGAGCTGGATGCCGGGCGTCACGAGTGAGGAGAACGGTTCGTCGCCGACGGTGCCGAGGATGTCCGTCTGCTCGACGAGCACGTCGTCGAACCGCACGGAACCCGACGCGGAGAGCCGCTGGCCGAGCGCGTCCCAGTCGCCGAGGTAGGCGATGCCCGCGCGGTCGTGGTCGAGGACGAACTGGAAGATCGTGCCGTCGTGGTCGCCACCGCGGACGACCGCGTTGACGAGGATGACGTCGCCGGCAGAGGCGCCCGTCGAGAACCGCTTGAGTCCGTTGAGGCGGAACGCGTCGCCGTCCGGGGTGAGCGAGAGGTCGGGGTCCGTCGGATTCACGGAGTCGCCCCAGATCCACCGGCCCTGCACGGTTTTGCGGTGCCACTCGGCCTGCGTGGCCGGGTCGGCGGTGAAGCCGATGTTGCCGGCGTTGATGTAGTGGTAGGCGAGCAGCTGGCCGATGGAGGCGTCGACGCGCGACAGGATGCGGACGACCCGGAAGGCGCTCTCCCAGTGTCCGCCACCCCCGCCGAACTCGGCGGGGTCGAGCAGGTTGACGAGGCCCGATTCGCGGAGGAGGTCGAGCTCGGTGGTGGGGTCGAGGTTCGCGCGGTCGCGTTCGAGGACGTCGACCGCGAGCTTGGCGGCGACCTCGGTGGCGACGGCGTCCCAGTGCGCGAGCTCGGCGTCGTCGGCGGTGCCGGACCAGTACGTACGCTTTTCGGGGACCGGCTGCCCGGTCACTGGGCCTGTCGAAGTGCTGATCGTGTCGATGCTCATGCTGAGGCTCCTTCTGGGGCGTAGGCGTTGGTCTCGTCGGCGTTGTCGGTGTCGAAGAGGGAAGGCGCGGTGTCGTCGGCGGCAGACGGCTGCCCGACGTACGCACCGCGGTACCGGTGGGCCGGGTGCCACTCGGGCACGACGGGGGAGCCGGTGCCGTTCAGCCGGCCGCGCAGCGTCCCCTCCGGGTACTCGTCCCAGAGCCGGCCGCGGCGACGCAGCTCGGGCACGAGCAGGTCGACGACGGCCTCGAACGTGCCGGGCGTGATGACGTAGGCGAGGTTGAAGCCGTCGGTCCCGGCGACGTCGATCCACCGCTCGATCTCGTCGGCGACCGTAGCGGCACTGCCGACGAACACCGGCCCGATGCCGCCGATGCCGATGTAGTGGGCGATGTCGCGCGGCGTCCACTCGCGTTCCGGGTCGGCGAGCGTGAAGATCGCGAGCGCCGAGCGGGCCGCGTCGGTGTCGACGTACTTGAGCGGCTTGTCGGGGTCGAAGGAGGAGAGGTCGAGGCCCGACCAGCCGCCGTAGAGGGTGAGGGCGCCGTCGAGCGAGATGTACTGCTGGTACTCCTCGTACTTCGCCTGCGCCTCCGCGTCGGTCTCGGCGACGATCGCCGTGGCGAGGGTCAGGATCTTCACGCTGTCGCGCGGGCGTCCGAGGGCCTCGGCGCGGTCGCGGATGTCATCGGTCGTCTTGCGGGTCAGCTCCGGGACGAGGCCGTTGATGAACACCGCCTCGCCGTGGGTGGCCGCGAACTGGCGACCGCGGGCCGAGGCGCCGGCCTGGAAGATGACCGGGGTTCGCTGCGGCGACGGTTCCGAGAGGTGGATGCCGGGCACCTGGAAGTGCTCGCCCCGGTGGTTGATGGGGTGCACCTTGGTGGGGTCGGTGTAGACGCCGTTCTCCCGGTCGATGACGACCGCGTCGTCCTCCCAGGAGCCCTCCCACAGTTTGTAGGTGACGTCGAGGAACTCCTCGCCGATGCCGTACCGGTCGTCGTGCTTGATCTGGGTGGTGAGGCCGAGGTTGCGGGCAGCGGAGTCGAGATAGGAGGTGACGACGTTCCAGCCGACCCGACCGTTCGTGAAGTGGTCGAGCGTCGAGAAGCGGCGCGCGAGGGCGTACGGCAGCTCGTAGGTGGACGCGACGGTGACGCCGAAGCCGAGGTGCTCAGTCGCCTTCGCCATGGCCGACACCTGGATGATCGGATCGCCGACGGGCAGCTGCGCCGAGTCGATGAGCGCGGGCGCCGAGGAGTGACGGTAGACGTCGTAGATGCCGACGACGTCCGCGATGAACAGGGCGTCGAAGGTGCCGCGCTCGAGGAGCTTGGCGAGGTCGATCCAGTAGTCGATGTCGTTGTAGCGGTGCGCCTGGTTGTCGGGGTGCTTCCACAGGCCGGGCGCCTGATGGGTCACGCAGCTCATGTCGAACGCGTTGAGGATGATGCGCTTGCTCACAGGGATACCACCGGGTCGTCTCGTCGAGGCTGGGTCCGACGGCGATCACGGCGCCGTCCAGCACGACGGTACTCGGGGGCTCGGGTGCTCGCGAGGGGCCCGAAACAGAGCGTCACATGGGCCGCTGGGCGTCCGTTCCTCACGGTTCCTTCCCAGAGTTACTTTACCTTACGTAAGGTAAAGTAACTTCCATGAGACCCAGTGCACGGAACGAGATCCTCGATGCGGCCGTCCGCGTCGTCGACGCCTCCGGAGAGGCCGACATCACCTACGAGGCGGTGGCGCAGGAGGTCGGTCTGACGAAGGCCGGCCTGCGCTACCACTTCCCCTCACGGGACGCGATGATGATCGCGGTGATCGAGCACGTCGTCGCCCGCTGGCAGCGCGAGCTCGTGGAGGAGCTGGGAGCGCCACTCGAGACGTCGACGCTCGAGGAGCGGGTGCGGGCCTTCGTCGCCTTCGCGGGGGAGGGCGGGGCGAGCCAGGGTGAGTTCGTCGTCTTCGCCGAGGCGGTCAGGCGTCCCGAACTCGCCGCTCCCTGGCTCGAGTACCTCCGCACCTGGTTCGGGTTCGGCGAGGACACCGATTCGACCTCCCTCCTGCTCGTCTGGTTGGCGGCGAACGGCCTCTGGATCGCCGAGGCGACCGGCATCCTCGACGTCGGCCGCGACCAGCGCGCCGACCTCGTCTCGCGACTCCTGGCCCTCGCTGGAGGTGAACCCCGATGAAGAAGTGGCTGATCCTCTCCGCCGCCATCCTGCTGGAGGTCACAGCGACCCTCTCGCTCCGAGGCTCGATCGAAGACCCACGGTGGGTGATCCTCGCGGTGGTCGGATACTCCGGTTCCTTCATCGCGCTGTCCCTGCTGCTCCGGATGGGCGTGCCGATCGGGGTCGTCTACGGGATCTGGGCGGCCGCCGGCGTCGCACTCACCGCGGTGCTCGCGTCGCTCGTGTTCGGCGAGCAGTTCACCTTCATGATCGGGCTCGGCATCGCGATCGTGATCGCCGGCGTCGTGCTCGTGGAGACGGGCCACGCCCCGGAGTCGCCGAAGCCTGTCGCGACGAACGAGGAGGTCGGCGCATGACCTGGTTGCTTCTGGCCGGTGCCATCGTCACCGAGGTCGCCGCGACGCTCTCGCTGCGGGCGTCCGAGGGGCTTCGCAAGAAGCGCTGGATCGCGCCCGTCGTCGTGCTCTACCTCACGGCGTTCGGCCTCCTCACGATCGCGCTCGCGAACGGCATGCCCGTCGGGATCGCCTATGGCATCTGGGCCGCCTGCGGGGTCGCCCTCACGGCCATCGGTGCGCGCGTGCTGTTCAAGGAGAAGCTGACGCCGAAGATGATCGTCGGCATCGGCCTGATCGCGGTCGGTGTCCTCGTCATCGAGCTCGGTTCGCAGGCGCACTAGCCCGCGCAGATCATCGCCCCACACTCACTCTCCGACCGAAAGGAAACGCGTGTTCACCATCGCTCCCGCCTCGCCCGCCGACCTCGAGCAGGCCGCGGCCGTGCTCGCGACCGCCTTCCGACAGGACACGGTCACCTCGACGCTCGTCTCCGGTTCCGATCGTGAGCGCCGGCTCGCCCTCCTCTTCGAGGCGATGCTGTGCTCGGGTGCGGCATCGAGTGGCCGCGTCGACCTCGCTCGCCGGGACACCGACGGCGTCGTCCTCGGTGTCGCCGTCTGGGAGACGCCGGACGCCCGCCACTCCGTGCTCGACCAGGTGCGGCAGCTGCCGAGGTTCGCCCGTGCGCTGGGACTGCGCGGACTTCCGCGAGCCATGCGCCTGCAGCGGACTCTCGCGCTGCACCGTCCGGTCGAACCGCACTGGTACCTCGCACAGATCGGCGTCGGCGACGGCGCTCGCGGGGCCGGTGTCGGGGGTGCGCTCCTCGAGTCACGCCTGCGCGCCATCGACGTCGACGGCCTCCCCGTGTACTTGGAGTCGTCGAACGAGCGCAATCGCGCGCTGTATCGGCGAAGCGGATTCCGGAGTATCGCCTCGATCCCGGGGATCCCGGGCGCGACGCCGGCTGCGATGTGGCGGGAGGTCGCACGGTCCGCTCCTGCGTCGACCGTCCCGGCGTCGACGGACAGGCGCGGATCGGCCGTTGACGCTGGACTCCCGTCGCCGGCCTGACCGTGGCCTGACGGGGTGGGGACCGGTACCCATTGAACAGATGTCGGGTCTGCGGCATCCTCGTCGAGAGCGATACCGCTCGTGACCGACAGCCTTGGGGGGCTCCTGTGGACAGCAACGTGCTCGCGATCATCGCCATTCTCGTCCTGCTCGCCATCGTCGGGCTGGGGGTGTTGAAGGGACTCGGGCGCCGGAAGATCCGGGAGGCCGGCGAGAGCAAGCAGGCCAGGATCCCCGCTACCCTGCAGGAGTTCGGTCGCTCCGTCATCCTCGGGACCGACACCGCCGGTGCGGTCGCGCTCATCGAGGCCCTGCCGAAGAGCCGGTTGAAGTCCCTGCGTCCGGGCGTCTGGGGCCTTAACCAGATCTCCAAGGAGGACGCGGTGATCGAGGTGTGGCCCGCGGGATCCGGCGCTGAGGTGCTGGTCACCTCGCTGGAGGAGAACTTCGGGTTCCCGCAGGGGCTCGACGGCTGGCAGCGCTTCACCGGTCAATTGGAGGCCGCTGCGACGGCGCAGGGTGTCTCCGTCCAGCGTGGCGCGCGGGCCTTCCAGTACCAGCCGGCACCCGCGAACTCCCTCGACCGCGCGCACTGGGTGCTCGCCAAGGTCGTCGCGCTGTAGCGCTGCCGGTCGCTCGACGAGTCCGCTGAGGCGGTCGCCGACTCACCGCCGCGGTCACGCCAGGCGTCGCCGGTAGACGAGCGTCGCGAACCCGTACGCGACCACGAGCAGCCCGACGCACCACGCGAGCGCGATCCAGATCTCGCCGCCGACGGCCTCGGCTGCCAACAGTCGTCGGATGGTGTCGACGATCGAGGTGACGGGCTGGTGCTCGGCGAACCAGCGCACCGGGCCCGGCATGGTGTCGGTCGGGACGAACGCCGAGCTGATGAAGGGCAGGAAGATCAGCGGGTAGGCGAACGCACCCGCACCGTCGGGACTCTTCGCCGCGAGCCCGGCGATCACGGCGACCCAGGTCAGCGCGAGGGTGAACAGGGCCAGGATCCCGACGACGCCGAGCCAGGCGAGCGGACCGGCCGGGGATCGGAACCCCATCACCAGGGCGACCGCCACGACGATGACGAGCGACAGGCCGTTGGAGACCAGCGACGTGAGCACGTGCGCCCAGAGGATCGCCGATCGTGAGATCGGCATGGAGTGGAACCGCTGGAAGACACCGCTCTGCAGATCGGTGTACAAGCGGAGCGCCGTGTACGCGATGCCGGAGGCGATCGTGATGAGCAGGATGCCCGGGAGCAGGTAGGTGACGTAGGTGTCGGTGCCCGTCGCCAGGGCTCCGCCGAAGACGTAGGTGAACAGGAGCATCAGGGCGATCGGGGTGATCGTGACCGTGATGATCGTGTCGAGACTGCGCGTGATGTGCCGCATGGATCGACCCGTCAGGACACTCGTGTCGCTGAGGAGGTGCGAGCGTCGTCGGGCGACGGCGGGACGGGCTGTGGGTGCTGTGAACGTGGTCATGATTGCTCCCTGTCGGTGTCGGAGTGCGTCGTGGAGATGTCGTTCCGGGCGTCGCGATGGCCGATGATGGCGAGGAACACGTCCTCGAGGCTGGGCTGCTTCTCGACGTACTCGACCGCGGCCGGCGGCAGGAGTCGCTTGAGTTCGGACAGGGTCCCGTTCGCGATGATGCGGCCCTCGTGGAGGATGGCGATGCGGTCGGCGAGGTGCTCTGCCTCGTCGAGGTACTGGGTGGTCAGGAGGACGGTGGTGCCGTGTCCGGCCAGCTCCGTGATGACGTCCCAGACCTCGAGTCGTGCTTCCGGGTCGAGCCCCGTGGTGGGCTCGTCGAGGAAGACGACCGAGGGGGCACCCACGAGGCTCATGGCGATGTCGAGGCGACGCCGCATCCCGCCCGAGTAGGTGCCCGCTCGTCTGGTGCCGGCATCGGTGAGGGAGAACCGCGCGAGGAGTTCGTCGGCGATCCGTTTCGGCTGCGGCAGGTGACGGAGTCGGGCGACGAGGACGAGGTTCTCGCGCCCGGAGAGGGTGTCGTCGACGGCGGCGAACTGGCCGGTCAAGCTGATCATCTCGCGGACCCGGGCGGCTTGCGAGACGACGTCGAACCCGCCGACCTGCGCGGTGCCGCCATCTCCACGGAGCAGTGTCGAGAGGATGTTGACGACGGTGGTCTTGCCGGCGCCGTTGGAGCCGAGCAGGGCGAAGATGCTGCCGCGTTCGACGTCGAGGTCGACGCCGCGCAGGACGTCGAGTGTGCCGAAGGACTTGGTGAGTCCGCGGAGGTGGATCGCGGATGTCGGCGCAGTGGCGGGTTGTGCGGTGGTCGTGGGCATGGTGTCCGGCCTTTCGGGGTCGCTGATGGACGCGCTCGGCGGGGCGCTAGGTGCGGGTGGAGTGGCCGCCGAGGCGGTCGCGGATGGGCGCGACGAACAGCGCTACCCAGGCGCGGTGTCGATGGTCGATGGTTGCGGCGTCGACCTGGTGCCTGTGGTGCGGTCTGCGGTAGGAGGTGCGGTGTGCCCGGCTCTGCGGATGGTCAGTGCGGTGGCGTCGGGGAGGTCAGCGAGGGTCGCTGCCGGGACCGGTGCCGTGCGCAGCGGCGTCGATCGCGCTCGTGAGGCGTGCGCGTTCCTTGAGGATCCACTCGCCGGGTGCGTAGTTGCGGATGAGTTCCTCGATGAACTCGATCGGGTCGTCGCCGACGATGCTGCGGATCGGCATGTCGTTGGCTGCGGCCTCTTCGAAGAGCTCGGTGAGGTTGTCGAGGAGCGGGAGCAGGTTCGTGCTGCGCGCGGAGGCGAAGTAGTACACGTAGTGCTCGAGTGCCTCGACGGTCGTCCGGTAGTTGGGCGGGAGCGCCCGGGTGCGTGCGCGAAACCGCTTGTAGTGCCGTTTCTCCTCGATCATGCGGCTGAGGAACATGGTCAGGACCTTTCGTCTCGGAGCTGTTCGAGTCGCTCGGACAGGAAGCTCCAGGTGTTCCAGAACTCGGCGAGGTAACGCTCGCCGTCGGGGTTGAGGGCGTACACCTTGCGGGGTGGGCCCTTCTCGGAGGGGCGCTTCTCGATGCTGACGAGCCCCTTCTGCTCGATCCGGACGAGGATCGCGTAGATGGTGCCTTCGGCGATGTCGGTGAAGCCCTTGTCGCGCAGGCGTGCGGTGATCTCGTAGCCGTAGGCGGGGGAGCCGGCGAGCAGGGCGAGGACGATGCCCTCGAGCGTCCCCTTGAGCATTTCGGTCATCTGCTTCGCCATGGCACTCCTTGCTGACTACTGAGTGGTACTAGGTACTGGTAGATAGTAACACTGAGTACCGGTTGCGCAAGGGGTGTTTTCGACCCAGGTTTGCGGGATCTCGTCCGGCCCCTGAGCTTGTCGAACGCGGTGGATCCGTTTCCGGTCCCTGAGCCTGTCGAAGGGCCCGCCGACCGCCCAATCGCCTACAGGTTCCCGAGATAGGCCAGGCGCTCGCCACCGAGCTCGATCGCCAGCGCCCGCTGCCGCTTGATTCGCCGCCAGCGCACGATGAAGAGCACTGTACCGACGGCGGTGAGCACGAGGCTGACGCCGAGCATGATCGGCCCGGTCGCGCCGAGCTCCTCCGGGTCGACGGACAGGAGGGCACCCGCGAGGACACCGACGCCGCCGAGGCAGGTGCCGGCGTACGCCCCGGCCGCGAACAGGCGCGACGCGGGGATCGGGCCGAGGAAGTGCTGCAAGAGCACGGGCGGGAGTCCGCGGCGGCGTTGTTCCGGGCCGCGTCGGTCGAGCCAGTCAAGGGAGAACCGCTGGGCGATGCGGATCTCGCGTGCCCGTGCGATGCCGCCGACGATCCACGCGACGAACGCCAGTAGCGCGGATCCGACGACCGCGACAGCGACGAGCGCGTTCGCGTCGGACGGCAGGAGGCGGTCGATGACCCCTTCCGCGATGGCCGCCCCGAAGATCGCGAGCAGGCCGATGCCGGCGAGCCCGATGAGGATCCGGTCGCAGACCTTCCGGAGGGTGTGCGCGCCGACCGTCTCCGGAATCGGTTGCAGGTGGACGACGTCGTCGTCGTCCGCGAGCCAGGACCGCACCCGAGCCTGGTCCTGTGGCGGAATCCACGACGGCAACTCGCGTCCGTCGTCCGGGTCGCCGCGCTCTGCATCCCGACCGCCGCGTTCCGCGTCCCGCTTGCCGCGTTCCGCGTCCCGCTTGCCGCGCTCCGCATCCCGATCGACGCGCTCCGCATCCCGATTGCCGAGCGCCCCATTCCGGTCACCGAGCTTGTCGAGGTGCACTCGGTCGACGATCTGCTCGGCGGCCAGCCGGGCCGGGTCGTCCGGTCGACGGAACCGGTCATCGTCCGTGTCGTCGTCGACCGCCGTCGCCTCGTCCTCGTCCGCGACGACCGACCCGTACTGCGGCGCAGGCGGCACGAGGGGAGTGGGGTTCGGGGGTTCGGGCGCCGCTGGAGCCACGTCCTGATGCGCGCGCACGACTTCCTCCACTGCGCCCTGTGCGGCCCGCATCGCCTCATCCCGGATGCTCCGGCCGAGCGGCCCCGCGGCCTGGACCACCGCTTCGAGCAGCTTCACGTCGCCGGTGGACTCCGCCACGGCGATGCAGTCGGCGATGAACCCGCGTCGACCGATCGCGACATCCGAGCCCTTCCCGGCGAGTGAACGGGAGATGCGTTCGCGGCCGACGTCGAGGGGATCTTGACCGGTGTCGTCGGGGATGCCGCTGCCGGCGATGAGCGCGACGAGTGGCACGAGGTCCGACGTGGGGAGGCTCCGGAGCCAACCGCCGTTCACGATGATGCGCGCGCGTGCGCTGGTGTCGGTCGTGAGTCGCAGGCTGAGCGCCGGCGTGGTCGCGGCGGGATTGCGGGTGAGGAGCTCGCCGCTCACGATGGAGCGCATCGGGATCGTCTCGCCGCCGAGGAGCGCGGTCCCGCGGACGGTGTCGACGCCGACCGGGCGGAAGGCGGTCCGGAGGTAGGACAGGCAGATGCCGGCGGTGAGGAGGAAGCAGAACGGAATGGTGATGATCGGGGCGAGCGCGACGTCGAAGACGGAGTCGATGATGCTCCCGAGGCCCCACCCGACGACGGCGGCGAGGATGCCCGACAGGATGACGATCAGGACGAGGTTCGCCCGGACGGGAGGTCGGCCGATCATGGTGAATCCGTCGTTCGTCGGTCCTGGTGCTGCGCTCACATCGTCCTCTCGGCAGGTGGTCGCATCGACTGTTCCATGTCGGCGCCCGTCGTGTCGATGGGGAGTGCTCCTGTGGTCCCGGGCCGCACCCGCCCCCCTGAGCGACCATCCGGGTCCCTGAGTGAACACGCCGGCCCCTGAGCTTGTCGAAGGGCCGCCCCTCCCGCTCCCCGAGCCTGTCGAGGGACGATTCGCGTCTTCGGCTTCCGTGTTGTAGGCTCTACTTCGGCCTGCCGAGCCGAAGTTCTCTTCTCTCAGCAAGCAATGCGCCCGTAGCTCAACGGATAGAGCATCTGACTACGGATCAGAAGGTTGGGGGTTCGAATCCCTTCGGGCGCACGTTCTGAAAAGCGGTCCACTTCGGTGGGCCGCTTTTTTCGTCCCGCGTGACAGCAGGATATCGGCGCGAGAACCGGATGGAATCGCGGGAAATCTCCGGTTCTCGGGCGTTTGTCCTGCTGTGGTGCCGAGGGCGCTACGCCCCGCAGCTGCCCAGCGTGCCCGTGAGTGCCTGGCGGTCGGCGTCGTCGACCGTGAGGTCGTACGCCATCAGGACGAGGACGAACCGCGCCGCGTACTCGCAGTGCGACGCGACCGCCGGCGGCATCCAATCGCCGGGGCCGGAGTCGGACTTCGACGAGTTCGTCGCGCCGTCGACGGCCTGCAGGTTGATCGGGTCGTTCGCGAACTGCTCGCGCTGCTCCTCCGTCCACGTGTTCCCGCCGTGACGCCAACCCCACGCGAGCGGGACGACGTGGTCGATCTGCACGAGCTGACTCGACCGCTCACCGCGCTGGAAGTCGATCGTCGTCCCCGTGTAGAGGTCGTGCAGCGCTCCGGTGAGGACGACGCAGTCGCGGGTCCCCGGCTTGAAGGTGACGTCGACGAGGTCGCGTGCCAGCACGTCGTTGCGGGTGTCGCAGCCGTTGCGGTCGATGTCGGCCCAGCGCTGACCGAACCGGTCCCGGTCGTAGCCGGTGGCGACCCGGGTCGCGGTGTCGACGTCGGCCAGCGCGTCTTCGACGGCGGTGGCCGAGACGACCAACTGCCCGGACGCGTCCACGACAGCGAAGCCGGCGGCCTCGAGCGATGCCCGTGCGCTGGGACTGACCGCTGCAGGCGTCGGCGCGACGGATGTCGGCGTCGGTGAGCCTGGTCCGCCGAACACGTTCCCGCCGTCGACCTGCGTTGCGACGAGCGCCACGACGGCTGCAAGGAGCGCGACGAGCAACGCCAAGGGAGTCTTCTTCATGCTGGGTGCTCTCCTCGGGGTCTGCTCCACCAGCGTAGGGGTGGGGGCTGACATGAAGGTTGCACAAGCCCTTCGACAGGCTCAGGGACCGGCGGAGGTGCGCTCAGGGACCGGGAATGGCCCAGGGACCGGGGGAGTGGCTCGGGGACCGTGGCCCTTCGACAGGCTCAGGGACCGGCGGAGGTGCGCTCAGGGACCGGCGGAGGTGCGCTCAGGGACCGGGGGAGGTGTTCTCAGGGACCGGGGGACTGCCGCTCGCGGCAGGGGCGGGATAGGGTCGAGCAGACACAGGGTGCCCCACAACGGGCGCCCGCGATCAAGGAGGATCACGTGTCAGGTAACAGAGCTGTCGCCTACAAAGCAGCGGGTGTCGTCGAGGTCATCGACATCGACTACCCCACCTTCGAACTCAAGGACGGACCGGGGGTGAACCCGGCCAACGTCGGCCGGAAAGTCCCCCACGGTGCCATCCTCAAGACCGTCGCGACCAACATCTGCGGCTCCGACCAGCACATGGTCCGCGGCCGCACCACGGCACCGCCGAACCTCGTCCTCGGACACGAGATCACCGGTGAAGTCGTCGAGGTCGGACCGGACGTCGAGTTCATCAAGGTCGGTGACATCGTCTCGGTGCCCTTCAACATCGCCTGCGGTCGCTGTCGCAACTGCAAGGAGCGCAAGACCGGCATCTGCCTCAACGTGAACCCCGACCGCCCGGGCAGTGCCTACGGCTACGTCGACATGGGTGGCTGGGTCGGCGGCCAGGCCGAGTACGTGCTCGTGCCCTACGCCGACTGGAACCTGCTGAAGTTTCCGGACCGCGACCAGGCGCTCGAGAAGATCATGGACCTCACGATGCTCTCCGACATCTTCCCGACCGGCTTCCACGGTGCGGTGACGGCGGGCGTCGGCGTCGGCTCCACCGTCTACGTGGCAGGCGCGGGTCCCGTCGGCCTCGCCGCAGCGACCGGGGCCATGCTCCTCGGCGCCGCTGCAGTCATCGTCGGCGACATGAACGCCGACCGGCTGGCGCAGGCGCGGAGCTTCGGTTGCGAGACCGTCGACCTCACCAAGGGCGAGCCGGCGGAGCAGATCGAACAGATCCTCGGTGTCCCGGAGGTCGACTGCGCGGTCGACGCCGTCGGCTTCGAGGCTCGTGGCCACGGCGGTGACGCGGGTCATGAAGCCCCGGCGACCGTGCTCAACTCGCTCATGGACATCACGGCGGCCGGCGGCGCGCTCGGCATCCCCGGGCTCTATGTGACGGGTGACCCGGGCGGCATCGACGAGGCCGCGAAGAAGGGCGCGCTGTCGCTGAGCCTCGGCACCGGCTGGGCGAAGTCGCTGTCGTTCACCACCGGTCAGTGCCCGGTCATGAAGTACAACCACGGCCTCATGATGGCGATCCTGCACGACAAGGTGCACATCGCGAAGAACGTCAACGCCACCGCGATCACCCTCGAGGACGCCCCGCGCGGGTACGCCGAGTTCGATGCGGGGGCTGCGCAGAAGTTCGTCCTCAACCCGAACGGGTATCTGGACGCCGCGTAGGAGGCACGGAGACATCACCGAGAGCGCCCGTTGCGTCGTCTGGAGAGCATCAGGACGACGGAACGGGCGCTTTCGGCTGCCCTTCGACAGGCTCAGGGACCGGGGTGGAGTAGCTCGGAGACCGGGTGGAACGGCTCGGGGACCGGGAGGTCTCGACTACTGAGTTTTCACCGAAACGCGTCCTGCGGGGCATCCGGTACGGCGTTGTCTGACGAACTGCTGAGTGAACCGTGAGATTCCCTCCTCTCGGTCCGTCTCTCCAATGACGCGGGAAACCGACGGGGCCCTGGGGCCCGTCCCGCGACGAAGAGACCCCCACTCGCACAAGGACGACCATGCAACACTCCTTCCTCGCATCCGAATCAGATCCGGAGAGCGACTCCGACACCGGCCCGCCGCTCGGCAGCACGAGTAGCTCGGTGTCGACGGTTCCGATCCGCAAGGTCACGGTCAGCGGCGACGACCCGGCGGTCGCCCGGCAGAACTACGAGCGCGCCTACGACGGCAGCCGCTTCACCGTCACCCGCGGTTCCGAGCCGTTCTCGTTCCAGTGGGTGTCGATCGGCGACGACCGCGTCTCGCTCCGCACCGCGACGATGACCGGGCACGTCACCGGCGAGACCCCGGGCCTCACCGACTACGTGGTCTCGTGGGTCACGACTGGCGGCGGGTGGATCGTGCGTCGCGACGGCCAACGGATGGAGATCCCGCGACACCCGTTCGTCCTCCCGTTCCACCGGCCGTACACGGTGCACCTCACCCCGCATCGGCAGAACTCCGTGCTGTTCTCCGCACCGTACCTCGAGGACATCGCGACCGAGATCCACGCCGGCCCGAGTCAAGCGGTGTCCTTCGACCTCGAGGCGACGCCGACACCCGAGGCGATCGAGCGCTGGCGCGTGGCGCTGAACGCCTCCACCCCGGTGCTCACCGACGAGACGGCCCCTCCGCTGCTCCGCATGAACGCCCAGCGACCGCTCGCCCTCGCGCTGCTGCAGCTCGCACCGTGGGCGGTGGTCGACCTGCCGGAGCCGCTCCGCGAGCCCTCGATGGCGCGCACCCGCCTCGCGGTCGAATACCTGCACCACCACGCGGCGGAGCCCATCACGCCCGCCGACGCGGCGAAGGCGGCCGGGCTGCACACGAGGACGCTGCAGCTCCACTGCCGTCGCGAGCTCGGCATGTCGCCCACCGCCTACCTGCGCGACATCCGCCTCGACCGCACCCGGCGCGAGCTCGCCGACAGCTCGCCGCAGGAGACCACGGTCGGCGAGGTCGCGAAGCGGTGGGGGTTCGTCCACCTCGGCCGCTTCGCCTCCGCCTACCGGAACCGCTTCGGCGAGGGCCCGAGCCAGACCCTCCGCGCCTGATCGACGAGTCGCGAATATCCAGAAACTGAGTGCTTCGCGACGAAAACGAGATCGACCGTGATGATCGGGCGTGACGCGCAGTCTCATAGATGTCGCCCGGAACACGGGCAC
Source organism: Plantibacter sp. CFBP 13570 (assembly GCF_014841395.1). Classification (NCBI taxonomy): domain Bacteria; kingdom Bacillati; phylum Actinomycetota; class Actinomycetes; order Micrococcales; family Microbacteriaceae; genus Plantibacter; species Plantibacter sp. CFBP 13570. Next base: position 32,179 of record NZ_JACYTW010000008.1, read on the forward strand.
CGCGACCGGACACCCGGAACGCGAAACCGCAGTACCAGCCACCGAAGGAGCAACACCATGTCGAACACCACCGACACCGCCAACCACGCAGCCACCGCCTCCACGGGCAAGAACGTCATCGCCGACGGCGTCGTCCAGAAGGTCGCCGGCATCGCAGCCCGCGAGGTCCCCGGCGTGCACGACCTCGGCGGCGGAGCAGCTCGCGCCATCGGCGCCATCCGCAACGCCATCAACGCCCAGGACCGCGGTCAGGGCGTCTCGGTCGAGGTCGGCGAGAAGCAGGTCGCCGCTGACATCGTGATCGTCGCCGAGTACCCCGTCGATCTCCAGCGCGTCGCGGACGACGTCCGTCGCAGCGTCACCGACGCGATCTCGAACGTCGTGGGTATGGACGTCACCGAGGTCAACGTCACCGTCTCCGACGTCCACATCCCGTCGGACGACGACAACGACGCTGACGAGAGCCGCGTCCAGTGACCACGACCGATCGCGGCATCCTCGTCGGTGCCGTCCTGGCACTGGCTGCCGTCGCATTCGGGTTCTGGAGCATGATCCTCGTCGCGCTGTTCATGCTGATCGGATTCGGCATCGGACGCGTTCTCGAGGGCAAGCTCGACCTGCGCGGTGTCGCCGACGCGCTCCGCGGGCGGCGGTCGTCGTGACCGCGGCGGTGACGGCCGAACAGGCCGTGCATGGTCGCAACACGATCAGCTCCCGCGCCGTGCGTCGCGTCGTGTCTGCCGTCACCGCGGAGGAACTCGGTGTGCGGGCGTCGGAGGTCTCGGTCGAGCTCTCCGACGCCCAGGGGGCCCTCACGGTCACCGCGAGCACGCCCATCCACGTGTCGCCGCTCGGCGCCGGATCCCGGACCTCGGGAACCGTCCTCGAACGCCTGGCACGCGCACAGACCAGCATCCGTGAGCGGTGCCTGGACCTGACCGGGTCGACGATCGGACGCGTCGACCTCCACATCACGGGCGCGAAGCTCGAAGAACGAAGGAGGGTGTTGTGAGCACCCCAGCCCTGTACCGCCGCGCGGTGCGTCGCGAGACCCACTCGCCGCGGTCGACGCTTGCAATCACGATCGCGATCATCCTCGCGCTCGTGCTCGCCTGGCTCGGCACCGAATCGGTCCTGGCCGCGATCGGGCAGCCGGCGCTCCTCGTCGCACCGAAGGACATCGTCACCGCGGTGCTCACTGCCGCGACCGCACCGGCCCCGCTGCTCGTCGCCATCGGCGCGGTCGCGGCGATCATCGGCCTCGTGCTGATCGTCCTGTCGCTGGCCCCCGCCCGCCAAGGGCGTCGCGGGTCGATCGCCGACCGCACCGCGGCCGTCGTGGACGACCGCGTGATCGCGCAGTCGCTCGCCCGCGTCGCCTCCTACGCCGGTGACATCGACCCCTCGCAGGTGAGTGTCAGCGTCGGCGCCAGGAGCGCCCGCGTCGACGTCACGCCGACGAGCGGCCGACGCGTCGACCAGCGCGAGATCCAGCAGGCCGTGGACGCGGAGGTCGCGTCCTACGACTACCGACCGGCGCTCCGCGCCAAGGTCCGCGTGAGCAGCAAGGGAACGGTGGCCTGATGAACTCCACGAATCGATTCCTCAACCGGTTCTTCATCCTCGTCGTGGGACTCGTCGTCCTCGCGGCCGGCGCGGCCCTGTCCGTGGGTGCGCTCCTGCCGGACGTGCAGCGCACGATCAGCGAGAACGCCGAGCGGGCCGTCGGACCGACGAACGACACCATCGACGCCCAGCCATGGATCCTGTGGGTCGTGGCGGTCGTCGCCCTGCTGCTCATCCTGGTCATCCTCTGGTTCGTCTTCCGGCAGGGCCGTGGGCACACCGGAACGCTGCTGCAGGTCGACGAGCAGCGGACGAAGGACACCCCGACCGGTGGTCGCGTCGTGCTCGACGTGAAGGTCGCCGAGCAGGTCCTCGAGGAGGCGATCGGGCGCAACCCCGACGTGGTCGCCGTCGACGTCACCGGCTTCCGGATCCGCAAGCAGTCCACGCTGCGCCTCACCGCACACGCTCGTCGCGGCGCCTCGCCCGTCCAGCTGCGGCGCGACATCGAGGCGGCCATCCACGAGTGGGACGGCGTCCTCGGGACGTCCACCCCGGTGGTCATCCAGATCGTCAGCGGACTGCGCACGCGGCTAGCCAGCACCAACCGGGTCGTCTGACCCGACACTCCGCGGTGCCACCGCGGCACCCGAATCGACAGCAGCAGGACCGATGCACCGCCGACGCGGTGCGAGGAGGATCGCATGAGCGACGACACGAAGCACCCGGACCAGCACCACATCCCCACCCCGGCCGAGGTCCGGGCGGAGCACCCGACGGTGCTCGTGCCCGCGCATCCCGATGACGAGGTCCGCCGCATCGAGTCGCACGACGGCGAGCACGCGGGTGGGACCGTGTCCGCCCCTGGATCGGTCGCTGCGGCGGACACGACGGTCGCTGGATCAGCGGCCGTTGAACCGGCCGTGGCCGACTCGGTCTCCGCCGAGACGCCGACGGTGACGGTGTCAGAGCCGGTGGCTTCGCCGGAACCGGCAGACGCACCGGTGGTCGAGCTCGACTCCGGCCGCCGGCGTGAGCAGGAGGCCGACGAACTCGCCCAGGTCATCGCCACGACGGCCGAGACGGTCCCCGGCGTGCACGCCCTCGGTTCCCCGACGGCCCGCGCCATCGACAGTGCCCGCACCCGCCTGCTCGGTCGCACCGCCGTCCCCGGCGTCAACGTCCTGGCCGACGACGACGTGCTGAACGTCGAGGTCTCACTGGTGGCCGAGTACCCGGCCAGCATCGACGAGGTCGCGGACACCGTCCGGGCCGACGTCGCGGCGGCGCTGGAGGCCCGCCACCCCGGACCGGTCGACATCGACATCACGGTCACCGACATCCACGGGCCGTTCGACCCGATCGAGCCCGACCCGGGCGAGGCGATCGACGGGGCGAAGGCCGCCATCGGTGACGCGACGTCCGCGGCGGGTGCTGCGATCGGCGATGCGGCGGAGGCCGCTGGAGAAGCGTTGGGCAACGCCAAGACGGCTGCAGCGGACGCGGCGGACTCGGCGCGAGCCGGAGCGGCCGACCTGGCCGACGCCGCTGGTGACGCGGTGGAGCAGCGGCCAGAGCAGCGGACCGTCCGGTCCGAGGGCGACGACGGCCGGTCGCTGGAGAACGAGCAGCCGGGCGCGGCCGCCGGTGCCGACGGCGGGCTCGTGGCTGACGGCGACGTCGCTGGTGAACCGATCGACGCGGTGGTGTCGGAATCCTCCGACGACGTGTCCGAGGAACTCGCTGAGGCCGCCCGTCAGCTGGCCACTGCGGCCGACTCGCTCGCGACCGTCGCTGAGGAGGTGACGCACGGCGCCGACCCGAACCTCGCCGACGCTGAGCCCCTCGGGGCGGCTGACGCGATCCACGACGCTCCAGCGGAAGAGCCTGCCGCAACGAGCGCGGATGCCGACCTGGTTTCGGCCCCCGAGCAGGACGGCGGCGCCGCGGCGCCCGTCGACGGAACCCCGAGCGCGCTCGAGCCCGCCGACGAGGACACGCACGACCAGCCTGCCCCGAAGGTCGCTGACGTCGACGAGGTGGCGGACGCTCCCGCCGAGGCCACGGCCGTCCAAGCTACTGCGCCGACGAAGGAGCAGTGACATGCCGCTCTTCAGCCGGACCACGTCGTACGGCGCCCGCCCGCGTCCGCGTGCCGTGTGGGCCGCCGCGATCACGGGGGTCGTCCTGCTCGTCCTCATCGTCGTCGGCGTGCTGATCCCGATCCTCGGGCTCATCGGCGCCGCCGACGGCGCGACGGTCGGTGCGCTCAGGGTCCCCGTCGGCGGCATCGTGGTCGCGCTGCTCATCGGGTACGTGCTCGCGCTGCTGTTCCTGCTCGGATGCGTCCGCAGTCGCAACGGCGCACTCTCCTGGGTGCTCGCCGTCGCCGCGGTGATCTCGGCGCTCCTCGTGTCGCTGTGGCCGCTGCTGGCGGTCGCCTTCGCGGGCGTCGACCAGGCGTCTGACGTCGTCCCGTTCATCCAGGACCTCATCCGCCGGGTCACGGGCGGCTGAGCGCAGGAGATCCGCGAGGCAGCAGGAGGTTCTCCCTCAGGATCTCCTGCTGCCGTGCGGATCTCTTGTTCTCAGCTCAGGCGGCGGGTGAGGTGGACGTCGACGGTGTCGCCGATGTCCTTGCCGAGACGCTTCCGGAGCTTCGCGCTGATGGACAGCATGTGACCACCGGAGCCGGTCGGCATGAGGCCGACGTTCGGGAGCTCGACACCGTCGACGGTCGCGTCGACGCGGACGGATTTGCCGGTGCCGAAGAACTCGGCCGAGCCGGGCATCTCGACGCAGGACCAGACGTCGCCCTTCACGTCGACGCCGATCGGCGCGGTGAAGCGGTGATCGAGCTCGGTCGGTTCGATGGCCATCGGTGGCGCCCCTCGTCGGTCGTGGTCGGCGGGGCCATTGTCGCGGCTGCGTCCGACCCGTGGCAAGGGCGGGACCATCCCTGGTCCCGCCCTTCGACAGGCTCAGGGACCAACACCACCCGCCGGTCCCTGAGCTTGTCGAAGGGCCAGCCCCCGCCGCGCGAACCTCAGTTCTGGGGGAAGCCGAGGTTGATGCCGCCGTGGGAGGGGTCGAGCCAGCGGGAGGTGATGGCCTTCTGCTGGGTGAAGAACCGGACGCCCTCGGCGCCGTGGGCCTTGGTGTCGCCGAAGAGGGAGTCTTTCCAACCGCCGAAGGAGAACGTCGCGACCGGGACGGGGATGGGCACGTTGATGCCGATCATGCCGACCTGGATCTCGTTCTGGAACCGCCGTGCCGCACCGCCGTCGTTGGTGAAGATCGCGGTCCCGTTCCCGAACGCACCGCCGTTGATGAGCGCGACACCCTCCTCATACGAGGCCACGCGGACGACGGCGAGGACGGGTCCGAAGATCTCCTCCGTGTACACCTTCGACGTGGTCGGGACGTTGTCGATGAGGGTCGGGCCGAGCCAGAACCCGTTCGGGTCGCCGTCGATGGGGGTGTTGCGGCCGTCGACGACGATCGTGGCGCCGTCGGCTTCGGCGATGTCGAGGTAGGACGCGACCTTGTCGCGGTGCACCTTCGTCACGAGCGGCCCCATGTCGCAGTTCCGGCGTCCGTCACCGATCCGCAGGGTCGCTGCGCGTTCGGCGATCTTGCCGATGAGCTCGTCTGCGACGGGCTCGACGGCGACGACGACGCTGATCGCCATGCACCGCTCGCCTGCGGAGCCGAAGCCGGCGTTGATCGCGGAGTCGGCGACGAGGTCGAGGTCGGCGTCGGGCAGCACGAGCATGTGGTTCTTCGCCCCGCCGAGCGCCTGGACGCGCTTGCCGTGTGCGGTGCCGGTCTCGTACACGTACTTCGCGATCGGGGTGGAACCGACGAAGGAGATCGCACGGACGTCTGGGTGGGTGAGGAGCCCGTCGACGGCCTCCTTGTCACCGTTCAACACCGTGAACACGCCGTCGGGGAGCCCGGCTTCCTTCCAGAGCTTCGCGAGCCAGATCGCCGCGGACGGGTCCTTCTCACTCGGCTTCAGCACGACCGTGTTCCCGGCCGCGATCGCGATCGGGAAGAACCACATCGGCACCATCGCGGGGAAGTTGAACGGCGAGATGATGCCAACGACCCCAAGCGGCTGCTTCGTGGAGTACACGTCCACACCGGTCGAGACCTGCTCGGAGAACTCACCCTTCAGGTGATGCGCGAGACCGGTCGCGAACTCCACGACCTCCTGCCCCCGCGTGATCTCACCCAGCGCATCGGACACGACCTTGCCGTGCTCCGCCGTGATGATCTCCGCCAGCTCGCCCTTCTTCGCCTCGAGCAGCTCACGGAACTTGAACACGACCTGCTGACGCTTCGCGAGCGGCAGGTCGCGCCAGGCGGGGAATGCGGCGGCGGCGGATGCGACGGCGCGGTCGATCTCCGACTGGTTCGCGAGCGCGACGTTCTTGGTGGCGACGCCGAGTGCCGGGTCGTAGACCGGGGCGGTGCGACCCGAGGTGGACGGGGCCTCGGCTCCGTCGATCCAGTGCGGGACGACCGGCAGCGAACCGGCGTCGGTGGTGGGGGTGGTGCTCGTGGCGGTGGTGGTCATGCGGAGGGCTCCTGGGCGTCGTGGGGTGCAGGGGTGCTGGGTGCTGGTCGTGCCGGGACGGGTGCCGGGAGTCCCGACACCGAGTCCCAGAACGAGTCCGGGTCGCCGCTCATGCGCGCAGCTCGCCGAGGGCGGCATCGATGATCGCGATGCCCGAGGCGACCTCGTCGGCGGTCACGACGGCGGGCGGGACGACGTGGATGCGGTTCTCGCTGATGAACGGCAGGAGGCCGGCCTCGAGCAGGGATGACTTGAACCGACCCATCGCCGCCGCATCGAGCGGTGCGCGGGTGTCGCGGTCCTCGACGAGCTCGACCGCCCAGAACACGCCGCTGCCGCGAACCTCGCCGATGAGCTCGTGGCGCTCGGCGAGGGAGCGGAGCGCGGGCCCGATGTGGTCGGCGCCGATCGCCTTGGCGTGTTCGACGACGCCTTCCTCAGCCATCGCGGTGAGCGTCGCGACGACACTCGCGGCGGCGAGCGGGTGGCCGGAGTACGTGAGCCCACCGGGGAACACCTGCTCGTCGAAGACGCGGGCGATGTGCTCGGAGACGATGACGCCACCGAGCGGCACGTAGCCGGAGTTGACGCCCTTCGCGAAGGTGATGAGGTCGGGGCGCACGTCGAACGCGTCGAACGCGAACCACTCACCGGTGCGGGCGAAGCCGGCCATGACCTCGTCGAGGATGAGCATGATGCCGTAGCGGTCGGCGATCGCGCGGACCCCCGCGAGGTAGCCGGGCGGCGGGGTCAGGATGCCGGCGGTGCCTGGAACGGTCTCGAGGAGGATGGCGGCGATCGAGCCGGGACCCTCGGCCTGGACGGTGCGCTCGAGGTGGCGGAGGGCGCGCTCCGACTCCTCCTCCGGCGTCGTCGCCCAGAACTCGGTGCGGTAGAGGTACGGGCCGAACACGTGCACGTGACCGCGCGCGTACTCGTTGGGGATGCGGCGCCAGTCGCCCGTCGCCACGATGGCCGCGCCCGTGTTGCCGTGGTACGAGCGGTAGGTCGAGATGACCTTGTCGCGGCCGGTGGCGATGCGCGCCATGCGGATCGCGTTCTCGTTCGCGTCGGCGCCGCCGTTGGTGAAGAAGACCTTCTCGAAGCCCTCGGGCGCACGCTCGAGGATGAGCCGCGCCGCCTCGGCGCGGGTCGCGTTCGCCGCAGCGGGCGCGATCGTCGTGAGCTGCGCCGCCTGCTCCTGGATCGCCGCGACCACCTTCGGGTGCTGGTACCCGAGGTTCACGTTGACGAGCTGGCTGGAGAAGTCGAGGTAGTGGCGTCCGTCGTGGTCCCACACGGTACTGCCAAGGCCGCCCGCGATGGGGAGGGGCTTGAGCGTGCTCTGGGCGGACCAGGAGTGCAGGACGCGCTGGGTGTCGGCGTCGCGGACGCCGGCGTTGTCGAGGCCGGAGAGGAAGTCATTGATCACTCCTGCAGCCTGGCAATCGATGCGCCTGATGTACATGGCGGGATCAGTGATAGCTTCGGCACATGTCCACCACTTCAGTGATCGCTGGCGAGGTCGGCCGTGCGTCCTCGAACGTGTCCCTGCGCACGCTCATGGCCGAGCCGGTCTTCAAGCTCGGCCTCGTCGTCGCGGGTGACGCCGACGTCCTCGACCGCGACATCGCCTGGGTGCACAGCTCCGACCTCGGCGACCCGACGCCCTGGCTGGAGCCCGGCCAGCTGCTCCTCACCGACGGCATGCAGTTCACCGGCGAGATGAGCGACGAGCTCGCCGACCGCCGCGCCGACGAGTACGTCCGCCGCCTCTCCGCCCGGGGCGTGCTCGCGCTCGGGTTCGCCACCGGGATCATCCACGCCGACATCCCGCAGCGGCTCGTCGAGGCGTGCGAGCGTCACGGGTTCACCCTGCTCGAGGTGGGGGAGCGGACCCCGTTCATCGGCATCATCCGGTTCGTCGCCGACGCGGTCGCGGCCGCGCGCGTGGCGTCGCTGGAGTGGTCGCTCGCCGCCCAGCGTGCGGTCGCGAGGGCGGCGCTCCGACCCGACGGCCTGACGGCGATCCTCGCGGAGCTGGGGCAGCAGCTCGGCTGCTGGGTCGCGCTGTACGACGCGCTCGGCAACCGGGTCACCACGAGGACACGCGAGCCGGTGCCGGAGGGCGTGGAGGTAGCCGTCGCCGAGGTGCTGCGCCGCGGGTCGCGGGCCGGCTTGCACCTCGCGGACGGAGCGGCGGGCGCGACGCTGCTGACGCTCGGCCGACGGGGCGAGCTGCGGGGCATCCTCGCGGTCGGCTCCAGGGTGCCGCTCGACCATGCCGAGCACGACCTCGTCTCGAGCGTCATCGGCCTCGCGAGCATCGCCCTCGAGCAGCACAGTGCCCTGGACCTCGCACGCCGGCAGCTGCGCTCCGGGCTCCTCGAGCTGCTGCTCTCCGGTGACCGCGCCGTCGCCGAGCGCACCGCCCAGCGGCTCTGGGGACCACTGCCGCCCGACCCGATCCGCGTCGCCGTGGTCGACATCCCCGTGGGTGAGCTGGGCTTCCTCTCGGAGCTCGATGTGCAGGCCGCGGCGCATGGCGGCAAGTTGTTCTTCGCCGAGCAGGACGAGCGGATCGTCATCGTGTCGAGCGACGCGGACACCGGACTCTGGGACGCCGTCGTCGGCCGCCACGGGCTGTCGGGCGGGGTGTCGGCGATGACGAGCTGGGAGGGTTTGCGGAACGGGCTGGCCGAGGCGGAGCGGGCGCGCGCGTCGGCCGGGGAGACGCCGCGGCTCGTGCGGTACGAGGCGCTCGCCGAGCAGGGGTTGCTCGGGTTGCTGAGTGCGTCGGGCGGGTCGGTGCTGGCGAACCGGCTGCTGGAGCCGTTGGGCGGGCTCGGAGCCGAGGCTCGGGCGGTCCACGTGGAGACGGCCCGGGCATGGTTGGAGGCGAACTGCGTCACCGATCAGGCGGCTGGCCGACTCGGGATCCACCGGCAGACCCTCCGCGCGCGCATCGGCACGCTGGAGTCGCTGCTCGACCTCGACCTCTCGCGCTTCGGCGACCGTGCCGAGCTGTGGAGCGCCCTCCAGCTCACCGACGGCTGAAGGTCCTTCGGGCCCAGGTCACCGAGCCCATCCCGGTCACCGAGCCCAACCCCGGTCACCGAGCCTGTCGAGGTGCCTCCGTGGGCCCTTCGACAGGCTCAGGGAGCGGAGAAGGTGCTCGGCTCGGGGTGACCGCCGCTTGCAGACGAACCCCAGCGGGGTTCCGGTCCCCCAAGTCGCACCCTGCCGTCCAGGTCCCCGAGCCGCACCATCCCGGTCCCTGAGCCGCACCATCCCGGTCCCTGAGCTTGTCGAAGGGCAGCGACCGCACGACGGGACCGCACCTCGACAAGCTCAGTGACCGGAAAGCGTTCCGCGGGTGAGGAGCGCGGTGAGCGGGTGCACCGTGTCCCGGTCCTCGCGCGCACCCCATCCCGGTCCCTGAGCTTGTCGAAGGGCGGTCGACATGGGGCGGGACCGCACTTCGACAAGCTCAGTGGCCGGATGGGGGCGTCAGTGACCGGATGGGGCGTCAGTGACCGACGGCGCGAGCTCGGCGCCCGCGGCCGACGTGCCTACGCGATGCGGATGAGCTTCTTGTTGACGAACTCGTCCATCGCGGGCTTGCCCATCTCGCGGCCGGTGCCGGAGCGCTTGACGCCGCCGAAGGGCAGCTCCGCCGCGTCGCCGAGGACGAGGTTGATCCACACCATGCCGGCGTCGATCCCGTCCGCGACCCGCAGCGCCTGCTCCTGGTCGGTCGTGTAGACGTAGGAGCCGAGGCCGAACGGGGTGTCGTTCGCGAGGCGCACGGCCTCCTCCTCTGACGCGACCCGGTACAGCGACGCGACGGGTCCGAAGAACTCCTCGTGGAACGCGTCCATCTCAGGGGTCACGTCGGTGAGCACGGCCGGCGGGAAGAAGTTCCCATTCGGCTCGCCCGATGCCAGGATCGTCGCGCCCTGTGCCTTCGCGCGGCCGAGCTGCTCGCCGAGTCGCTCGGTCGCGGCGGCCGACGACAGCGGGCCGAGCTGCGTGCTCTCCGCCATCGGGTCGGCCGGCGCGTTCGCGGTGAAGACCTCGGTGAACTTCGCGGCGAAGTCGTCGAACAGCTCGTCGATGATGATGAACCGCTTGGCGGCGTTGCAGGACTGCCCGTTGTTGTCGATGCGGGCGTTGACGGCGTCCTGGACGGCGGCGTCGAGGTCGTCGGTCGACAGCAGGATGAACGGGTCGGACCCACCGAGCTCGAGCACGACCTTCTTGAGGTGCTTGCCGGCCAGCTCGGCGACGGCGGAACCGGCGCGCTCCGAACCGGTGACCGAGACGCCCTGCACGCGCGGGTCGGCGATGACCGTCGCGATCTGGTCGTTCGTGGCGAAGATGTTCACGTACACGGAATCGTGGGCGCCCAGCTCGGCTTCGGCGTCGTCGAAGATCTGCGCGATCGCCAGCGCCGACTCGGGGCACTGCGGGGCGTGCTTGAGGAGGATCGTGTTGCCGTTGACGACGTTCGGGCCGACGAACCTGGCCACCTGGTAGTACGGGAAGTTCCACGGCATGATGCCGAGCAGCACGCCGAGCGACGCGCGACGGATGAACGCCGAGCCGGTGCCGTCGGACAGCTCGATCGGCTCGTCGGCGGAGAAGGCCTCGCCGTTGTCGGCGTAGTACTGGTAGATCGCGGCGGCGAAGTCGACCTCACCGAGCGCCTGCTCGTAGGTCTTGCCCATCTCGCGGACGGCGATCTCGGCCAGCTGCTCACGGCGCTCCGTGTGGAGGGCGGCGACGCGGGCGATGAGCGCGGCACGGTCGGCGACGGGAGCGCGACGCGACCACTCCTCGTGGGCGGCGGACGCGGCGGTGATCGCCTGCTGCAGCTCCTCGTCCGTGATCGTCGGGTAGTCGCGGAGAGTCTCTCCGGTCGCGGGGTTGACGACGGCGTAGTCGCTCACTGGTGTGCTCCTTTGTCTGAGGTGCTGCTGGTGCGGTGCGGTGTCCGTTGCCGGCCGATGCGAGCTGTGCGGGTTCGACGTGAGCGGGACCACCACCTGCACCGTATCGAACCACGCTCCGCCTGTCATGGGTTGGACTGCGGCTCCTGCGTCGAAACCCGGCTCAGGAGTCGAAGCCCAGCCCGACGGCGTCCATCGCGCGGAGCCAGAGCCCGCGCTTGCCCTCGTTGCGGTCGGCCCGGGCCATCTCCGACAGCGAGATGCGCGCACCGATGAACGCGAGCGGGTCGGGCGGGAACGGCGTCGGCTTCTTCTGGACGAAGTCCATCGTCGTGCGCTCGGTCGGTGTGCCGGCGAGGAGGTCCAGCATGACGTTCGCGCCGTACCGCGTCGCCCCGACGCCGAGCCCGGTGAACCCGGCCGCGTGCGCGACCTTGCCGCCGTGCGCGGTCTCGAAGAAGGAGAAGAACCGCCCGCAGGTGTCGATCGCGCCGCCCCACTTGTGGGAGAAGCCGAGGCCGGCGAGCTGCGGGTAGGTGTGGGCGAAGTGGGCGGCGAGCTTGAGGAAGGAGTCCTCGCGCTGGTCGAACCGCGGCTCGACCCGCCCGCCGTAGTTGTACACCGCGTCATAGCCGCCGTAGAGGATGCGGGTCGACCCGTTCGCGTCGGTCGTGAGCCGCGAGTAGTGGAAGCGGTTGTCGAGGTCGGAGATGCCCTGACGGCCCTTCCAGCCCAGGCTTTCGAGCTGTTCGGCGGAGAGCGGGTTCGTCATGAGCGCGTAGTCGTAGACCGGCACCGTGTACTTCCGGGCACTCGGGATGAGGGCCTTGAAGACGTTGGTGCCGAGGGCGACGTGCTTCGCGACGACCGAGCCGTGCGTCGTCGTCAGGGTGACCGACGTCGCGTCCGACCGGATCGAGCGGACGTGCGTGTACTCGTGGATCTCCACACCCAGGTCGAGGCAGACGCGTCGCAGCTCCCACGCCAGCTTCGCCGGGTTGACGAGCGCCGCACCGGTCGGCTCGAACAGGCCGGCCTGGAAGATCGGCGAGTGGACCTCCGCCTGCATCGCCTCGCGGTCGAGGAACCGCGCGCCGTGCTCCTCGGCGCTCTCCCGCAACCAGTCGACGTGGTGTGGGGCCGTCGCCGCCTGCAGCAGGCCCGTCTCCTCCCAGTCGCAGTCCATGCCGTACCGGACGATGGTCTCGCCGATCTCGCGCAGGTTCTCGCGGCCCAGCTCCTCCAGGCGGTCGAACTCGTGCGGCAGGCGGCTCTTGCCGTTCGACGATCCGTGGGTGAGGCTCGGCTCGCAGAACCCGCCGTTGCGACCGGACGCCGCCCACGCGATGCGCCGGCCCTCGAGGAGCACGACCCGGCGGTCCGGGTCGCGCTCCTTCGCGAGCAGGGCGGTCCACAGGCCCGAGTACCCACCACCGACGATCGCCAGGTCCGTCTCGACGTCCGCCTCGAGGCGGGGGAGCGGAGCGGGCCGTGCCGGGTCGTCGAGCCAGTACGGCTCCGGTTCGGCCGAGGCCAGCTGGTCCCGCAGGCGTGCGGTGTCGGCGAGCTCTTCGGCCAGTTCGTAGGTGGTTCTCATGGTGGGTCCCCTGTGGTGCGTGGTTCGGTGCGGTCGCGTGGTGCGCGGTCAGTCGGTGCGGGCGGCGTCGGTGCGTTCGGCGTCGGCACGTGGGGTTCCGGCGGATGCTCCGCCGTTCCCCAGGCCCGCGTCGCGCTTGGTGCTCCGCTGCACGAACAGCCAGATCACGACGCCGAGTGCCAGCAGGCCGAGCGCGATGCCGAGCTCGAGGAACCCGCCGTAGCCCGTGGTGGAGAACCCGGTGGCACCGACGATGAGGATGATCGCGAGGATGACCGACAGCACGACCGACAGCGGCACGAAGAAGCGCGGCAGGCGGATCGGGCGGACGGCGTCGGGGCGGTCCTTGCGCAGCAGGAAGAAGCCGGAGACGGCGAAGAAGTGCGTGAGGATGTAGCCGAGGTTGCCGGTCACGATGATCGCGAGCGGGTTCTGCAGCACCACCAGGATCACGACGTTCATCACGAGCATCACGTTGAGCGAGCGGAACGGCACACCGCGACGGTTCAGCACGCCGAGCGACGGGACTGTGACGCGCTCCTTGCCCATGTTGAACAGCACGCGCGAGGCGTCGGCCACCGAGGTGGTCATGATGAGCAGCAGCGAGGCGATGAGGCAGAGCACCATGACGTCCGCGGCGCCACCGACGAGCGAGGCGAAGCTCGCGACGAAGAAGGTCGCCGGGTTGTCGGCGATCGCCGCTTCACCCGCGTAGCCGCCGAGGGTCAGCGGGATGACGAAGAAGACGCCGAGGCAGAAGAGGACGGAGGCCTTGATCGCCTTGGTCGTGTCCTTCACCGAGTCGCGGTACTCCGGGGCGAAGGTCGCGCAGACCTCGATGCCGAAGGTGGTCCACGCCATGATGTACAGCCAGACGATCGCGGTGTGCAGGCCCTCGATGCCCTCGAGCTTCCAGGTGAGGTCGAGCGGTGCCCAGTCGGCGCTGAAGAGCGGGAAGACGATGAACACGAACAGGGGGATGAGCAGGATGCCCGCGGTGATGTAGACGAACGCCATCGTGACGCGGACGCCGATGACGTTGATGAGGTACATCACGCCGATGACGCCGAGCCCGATGAGGATCGGGAAGGTGATGGAGATCGGGCCGAGCTGGATCACCCAGTCCTCGTTCGGGAACCACTGCGCCTGGATGAGTGCCCCGGTGACCGCGCCGTAGGTGGCGAGATTGGTGCCCCAGGGGAGCCAGTAGCCGACGCCCGTGATCGGTGCGACCCAGGGCGCACGCGACTTCCACGCTTCGGCCGCGTAGTGCGCGATGCCGCCGGAGGAGTTCGGGAACATGGTGGCGAGCTCGGTGTAGATCCAGTTGACGCCCATGGCGAGGATCATGGAGATCGCCCACAGGACGGCGGCCCCCCAGCCGCCGAGGCCGGTGATGGAGGCGCCGAGGGTGGCGATGAGCGCGGCGGGCATGGTCATCGCCATGGCGAAGCCGTCGAACCAGCGCATCCGTTTCGGCAGGTGCGTGGTCTCGTCGGTGCTGGTGACGTGTTCGGTCGACATGGGCTCTTCTCGATTCGTGGGGGACGAGACGTCGCTGTCTCGCTGCTGGTGCACTCAATGTGCCGAAGAATTGTTGTGACGACAAGATCGTGTCGGTCTCGTTGTTGTAATCGTAACTTTGACGAAACAATACTGCTTGTTCGAGGAATCGCAAGGTCCTAGGCTGATCCCACATTCTCCCGACGACATCCGCACGACGCTGTTCGGCGTCGTCGGCCCAGCCACGACACCAAGAGGTCCGGAATGACCACGTTGCCGACACCCACTCGCACCCAGCTCTTCATCGCCGGCGAGTTCACCGACGGAACCAGCTCGGAGCGCTCGGAGGTGATCAGCCCCGTCACCGGTGACGTCATCGCGTCGATCCCCGTGGCCGGCACCGCCGAACTCGACGAGGCGGTGCGACGTGCGCACGAGGCGCAGCGGGAGTGGCGGAAGCTCGGCGTGTTCAAGCGCGCGGAGATCTGTCACCGCGTCGGTGATGCCATCAACGCCCGCGTGGAGGAGCTCGCCCGCCTGCAGACGCTGGAGCAGGGCAAGCCGCTCGCCGAGTCGATCGCCGACATCGCCGAGGCCGCGCAGCTCTTCCACCTCCACGCCGAGGACGCCCTCCGTCTCTACGGCGAGACGCTGCCGTCGAGCGACATCGACAAGCGCATGTTCACCTGGCGCGCGCCGGTCGGTGTCTGGGGCATCATCACGCCCTGGAACTTCCCGCTCCTCATGTTCAGCGAGTTCGTCGCCCCGGGCCTCGCGACCGGCAACGCCTGCATCGTCAAACCGCCGAGCAACACGCCCCTCGCGGTCCTCGCGGCGATGGACTGCCTCGTCGAGGCCGGCGTCCCGGCCGGGCTCGTCAGCGTCCTCCCCGGCGACGGCGCGTTCGGTTCCGAGCTCGTCTCCCACGACGGCATCGACGCGATCGGCTTCATCGGCTCGTCCGCCACTGGCGCGAAGATCGTCCGTACCGCCGGCCTCAAGCGATCGCTCATGGAGTGCTCCGGCAACGGCCCGATCGTCGTCCTCGAGGACGCGAACATCGAACGCGCCGCGAAGGCCGCCGTCGACTCCGCGTTCTACAGCGGTGGGCAGGTCTGTTGCGCGACCGAGCGGCTCATCGTGCACCACAACGTCCACGACGCCTTCGTCGAGGCGGCCCTGGCCTACGCGAAGGCGACCGTGCGACTCGGCAACCCCTTCGACGAGGGGATCAACCTCGGCCCGCTCAACAACGAGGGCGTCGCCGCGAAGATGGACCGCCACCTCGACGAGGCCCGTTCGCTCGGCTTCGACATCCTGCTCGGCGGCGGTCGGGCCACCGGCCACCCGACGGACCTCTACTACGACTTCACGATCGTCGACGGGGTCTCCGAGGACAGCCTGCTGTCGCGCGAGGAGTCGTTCGGTCCGGTCCTCCCCATCCTCACGGCCAAGGACGACGACGACATCCTCCGCATCGCCAACGCCGACGCGCTCGGCCTGCAGTCCGCGGTGTTCACCGAGAGCCTGTCGAAGGCCTACCGCTTCATGGAGGAGCTCGAGACCGGCCAGGTCATCGTGAACGACTCCAACGGCTGGTGGGACATCAACATGCCGTTCGGTGGCGCGGGCGGCAAGGGCACCGGCTGGGGTCGGATCGGCGGCATGTACACGCTGCACGACATGACCGACCTCCGCACCGGAGCGATCCACGTCCGCTAGTCGGACCGATCCGCCGATCGGCGACCTCCCTCGGTCCGCTCGATCGGCGTCGCCTCGGCCGGCCGCCCGCGTTCGGGTCGGTCGGTCGGCCGGGGCTCGTGGCTCGGGTGGGGCGGACACCGCACCCGGGCCGCACGGCTTCCCTCGCTACGCTTGCCAGATGACCATCCGCCCGCTGCCGGAGGAGCCACATGAACGACCTTGACGACATCGACCGTCGGCTGATCGCGATCCTGCAGCAGGACGGACGGAAGGCGTTCTCCGAGATCGCCACCGAGACCGGGCTGCCGGCGTCGTCCGTCCGCTACCGGATCCAGCGACTCGAGGACACCGGGATCCTGCAGATCGTCGGCATCGCGAACCCGCTGTCGATCGGCTTCGACCACCTGGCGCTCATCGGCATCCGCTGCGAGCCGGGGATGGCGCGTGGGGTGTGCCAGGAGCTGTCGAAGCACGCGGAGACGAGTTACGTGGTGCTCACGAGCGGCGGCTTCGACGTGATGGTCGAGGCCGTGTGCCGCGACATGGACCACTACAAGACCTTCCTCCTCGACACCCTGCAGCCGACGCCCGGCGTGCGATCGACCGAGACCTTCTTCGTCCTCGAAGCCCACAAGCTCGCCTACGGCTGGGGCGTCGGGTAGGTCGTCGGGCCGCGCCGACCCGCCCCCTCGTCTTCGTCCTGCTCAGAGAGGTACCTCATGACCGACCACCTGCTCGCTCCCAACACGGTGCTTCAGGGTGCCGAGGTGGCGCTCGCCGACAACCCGCTCGCGCCAGCGGACGTGGTCTCGGGGTCGCCGCGGAGCGGGATCCTGTCCCTCACGGCCGTCGGTGACACTGAGGTGGGCGTCTGGGAGTTGGGTGTCGGTGTCGTGCAGGACACCGAGATCGACGAGGTGTTCGTGGTCCTCTCCGGTGAGGCGACGGTCGACTTCGCCGACGGCACCCCGTCGCTGGAGCTCCGCGCCGGCTCCATCGGCCGGCTCACCGCCGGCGCCCGCACCACCTGGACGGTCCGCGAGACCCTCCGCAAGGTCTACATCGCCTGACCCGCCCGGCGCGGCAGCAGGACATCCGCCCGACAGCAGGACGCTTCGCGCCCGCCCGTCCTGCTCTCGCGCCGATCTCCTGCGTTCCTGCCACTCCGGTCCCTGAGCTCAGCCTCATCCGGTCCCTGAGCTTGTCGAAGGGCTCCGGGGTGACCTCCTCTCTCGGGGCGGTGTTCTCGGTGTGCACTTCGACAGGCTCAGTGACCGGGGTGGGTTCTCCGATCGGGTGCCTTCTTTCGGTCCCTGAGCTTGTCGAAGGGTTCTCGGGCTGGCCTCTGCTCGCCGGGTGGTGTTCTCGGTGTGCACTTCGACAGGCTCAGTGACCGGGGTTCCTTCTCCGACCGGCTGCCTTCTTTCGGTCCCTGAGCTTGTCGAAGGGTTCTCGGGCTGGCCTCTGTTCGCCGGGTGATGTTCTCGGTGTGCACTTCGACAGGCTCAGTGACCGGGGTTCGTTTTCCGACCGAGGTCCGTCACCGCGGCCGCAATAGGCTTGTCGCATGAACCTGCGCACCGTCGAGCTCGACCACACGGACCACGCCGCCCTCGACCTCTGGTGGGGTGCAGCGTCCCGCGGCTTCCTCTCGAAGCCCGAGACCGACGTGGCGGTGCGTGCCGAGCGGCGTCAGCTCCTCGTCGGCAGCTCCATCCTCGGGGTCTACGACGACACCGCGGCCGAACCACTCGTCCCCGTCGGCACGCTCGGTTCCTTCCCGACCGCCCTGTCGATCCCCGGTGGCTCCGTCCGCGCCCTGGCCATCACCGAGGTGACCGTCTCCACCTCGCACGAACGTCGCGGTATCGCCCGATCGCTGATGGAGAACCGACTCCACCACGCGAAGGCCACCGGTGCCGCAGTCGTCGCGCTCACCGCGAGTGAGGCGACCATCTACGGCCGCTACGGCTTCGCCCCGGCGACCTGGGAGTTCACGCACGAGGTCGACCCCAAGCGCGTCGCTTGGCGGGGTGCGCCGCCCGCCGGCCGCGTCCACACGCTCGACCCGCGCTCGCTCGCCACCGTCGCACCCGGGCTGTTCGAGCGCTCCCGCAGCACCGGTGACATCGACCGCGGGGTCGCGTGGTGGAAGCAGGCCCTCCGTGAGGTGACCATCCGGCACTTCAGCCACGGTGAGGGAGACACGCTCGCCCTCCGCTACGACGACGCCGACGGCGAACCACAGGGTTACGCGCTCTACCGCGTCGGCGAGGAGTGGGGCACGATCGTCGTCGACGACCTCGTCGCCACCACCCCGGAGGCCCGCTACGCGCTCTGGCGGCACCTCACCGGGATCAGCCTCACCACGAAGGTCACCTTCCACCAGGCTCCGACGGTCGAAGCCATCCAGTGGCGACTTGTCGACCGCCGCGCCGTCAAGACCACCGCGCGAGCCGACTCGCTCTGGCTGCGCATCGTCGACGTGCCGACCGTGCTCGGTGCGCGCCGGTTCACCGTCCCAGCGGCGTCCGAGCGTCGCGAACACCTGCTCGACGTCGAGGACGCGCTCGGTCTCGCCGGCGGTCGGTTCGCGCTCCGCATCGACGAGCACGGTGCCGCGGTCGCAGAACGCCTCGGCGACGTGCCGGAGTCGGCCGACGACGACGACGACGCTGTGCGCCTCACCATCAACGAGCTGTCGGCGGTGCTCCTCGGCGGCCCGCGCGTGTCGGCGCTCGCCGAGGCAGGGCTCATCACCGGGTCATCGGAGGCGGTCCGAGCGCTCGACCTCGCATTCGTGACGGAGCAGGCGCCCTTCCTTCGGACGCACTTCTAGGTGCTACCCGCCAAGGTGATGTAGCTCGGCCGATCGATCAGGGAGCGGTTGCGCCGAGGAGGATCGCCGCGGCCGGGAGGGCGAGCAGCATCATCCAGCCGGTGATGAGCGCACCGACGAGGCCTGCCAGGAGGGTGAAACCACCGATGGTGGCGGCAAGGGTGCGGCACAGCTGGCGTTGCTCGGCCGGGATGCTGCGGCGCAGGGTGCGGGGAAGTGCCGCGAGCTGCGGGCGTGGGGTGCGGATGGAGCCGGTGGTGGCGGGGTGCTGCAGGGTCGTCATCGGGGTCGGGTGGTTCCTGGTCGGGTTCGGTCGGGAAACGCGCTTCGGGGACGGCTGATCGGTCAGATCCGGATCTGTATCTTGAAGTGCAGATTTGTTATACACCGTGGTAGACGTGCCTGCAAGTCGTCGGCGGCGCACACGCATGACGCCGCTCCACAGGCGCCCGATCCGCGCTCGCCGCGTCATGCCCGCCAACTGTCGAGCCGTCGACCGGCTCCCGATCGATACCGTCGCTGCAGCATCGTGACGGCCATCGTCGCGGCGCACGGCCAGACAGGAGTATGCGTGGACACGATCCCGGACGAAATGACCACCGACGCGCGCGCGGAGGCGCCGCCAGGGCGCCGTTCCAGGTCGCTCGGGCGGCGCTCGATCGTGGCGATCGTCGTCGCAGTGATCGCTCAGCTGAGTGTGTTCGCGCTGCTGATCGTCTCCTGCACGGGACAGGTCGGTGAGCCGCGGGGTGATCGTGCTTCGCCGGTGGCCGAGGCGCCGGCGATGGACCCGAGCGCTCCTCAGCGTGACGACGAACTTCCCACCCGAGACGAGGTGTTCGCCGTGGCTGCAGACCTCCTCGGGCAGATGGTCAACACGGCGACGGGCGGGCAGCCGTTCGCGTTCTCGCCCCAGGCCTCGGAGGCGCCCTGCAGCAGTCAGGCGCCGTCCGGTCGGGCCACGAAGCTGGCACGCATGGCCGTCGAGGTCGAGCTGCCGGTCGGAACGAGTCGCGCCGTGCTCGTCGACCTCATCAACGGGTACGTCCCGCCGCTCGAACTCGCGACCGACTCGGACGAGTTCCGGTCGAAGCTCATCGTGCCCTCGTACGGCGAGCTGGAGCTGTCGACGCAGCTCCGCGACGACGCCATCATCTTCGAACGGGAGCTCCGACCCGATGCCGACGTGCTGCGGATCACGGTCGAGAACGGCTGCTTCCTCCCGCCGATAGAGTGACATCCGTCGAGCAGAGGGGAGTGTCGCATGAAGATCGTCGTCGCAGGAGGCAGCGGGATGGTCGGGCGACACGTCGTCGCGGTGGCCCAGGAGCGCGGACACCGGGTGGTCGTGCTGTCGCGTTCCACCGGCGTCGACCTCGCCACCGGAGCCGGGCTCGCCCAGCAGTTGGAGGCCGCGGACGTCGTCATCGATGTGACCTCGACGGCCACCCAGTCCGCCCAGCAGTCGCGTCAGTTCTTCGGGGCGGTCACTCGCAACCTGCTCGAGGCCGAGGGCGCCGCAGGCGTGCCCCACCACGTCGCGCTGTCGATCGTCGGAAGCGACAAGGCGCCCTTCGGCTACTACGCGGGCAAGGCGCTGCAGGAGGAGCTCGTCAGCACCGGGCGCATCCCGTGGACGATCCTCCGGGCGACGCAGTTCCACGAGTTCGCGCAGCAGATGGTCGAGCGGTTCCGCTTCGGGCCGGTCACGATGGTGCCGACGATGACCTCACAGCCGGTCGCCGCGCGCGAAGTCGCCGAGCGCCTCGTGGAGCTGGCGGAGGGTGAGCCGCAGGGGCGCCCGGCCGATCTCGCGGGCCCCGAGGAACTGCGGATGACCGCGATGGTCAAGGCCTACACCGCGGCCACGGGCACCCGTGGCCCGGTCGTGCAGATCCCGCTGCCCGGCGGCTTCGGCAAGGCGATGCGCGACGGCACGACCCTGGCCGGCCCGGGCGCGCAGCGCGGTGTGCAGACCTTCGCGCAGTGGATCGAGGGGCTCAGCGCCGCTCGCTGAGCGTCAGCTCCGCTGAGCCGCCCGGACGTCCTGCATGAGTCGAGGCGTTCGCCATTCGCCGATCCGCTGGAACCACATGGACGGTGGGTAGGCGAGCCGGACGACGAAGTAGTTCACGTACTCGATGACACCCAGGAGCCAGACGAACGGGATGCCGATGGCCGCGAAGGGGTGGGCGGGGAACCAGACGATGATGCCGACGAGTCCCGCGAGCAGCAGGACCGCGTCGAGCGCGCGGAAACCGCGGTAGGTGGCGGCTAGTCCAGGAGGCATGGTGCGCTGCTTGACCCACCGCCGGGCGAGGAGCCAGTAGACGCCGGCCTGCACGAGGATCACCAGCAGCGGTACGAGGGCCGACCAGAACGCGAGCACATCGGTTGGTCGTTCGAGCAAAGGCAGCGCCGAGACGAACGCGACCCAGATGAACACGACGGCGGCGAACAGCTCGCCGAGTCCGAGGCTCAGGTACCGGCCCCGGAGGACCGTGCGGCGATCATCGGTCATGTCACCAGCCTAAACACGGTGTGCCGGGCCGGTCGAGTGCGCTCGACAGACCTTCAGGTGCTCAGAACGTGACGGTCGGCAGCGTCATGATCTCAGCTCCGTCCTCGGTGATCGCGATGGTGTGCTCGCTGTGGGCCGTGCGGCTGCCGGTCACGCTGCGGAGGGTCCAGCCGTCGGCGTCGGTGACGAGCTTGTCGGTGTCGGCCATGACCCACGGCTCGATCGCGAGGAGCAGGCCCGGGCGCAGCTTGTAGCCGCGGCCGGCGCGACCGTCGTTCGAGACGTGCGGGTCCTGGTGCATCGTCGTGCCGATTCCGTGGCCGCCGAACTCCATGTTGACCGGGTAGCCGGCGCCACGCAGCACGGTGCCGATCGCGAAGGAGATGTCGCCGATTTTCGCACCCGGCTTGGCAGCTGCGATTCCGGCGGCGAGGGCCTCCTGGGTGGTCTCGATGAGCGCGAGGTCTTCGGGGGTCGCCGTGCCGACGACGAAGCTGATGGCCGAGTCTGCGGCGATGCCGTCGAGGAGGACGGCGAGGTCGAGGGTGAGGAGGTCGCCGTCGGCCAGCGTGTAGTCGCGGGGGAGGCCGTGGAGGACGGCGTCGTTGACGGCGGTGCAGATGTAGTGGCCGAAGGGTCCGCGGCCGAAGGAGGGGGCGTAGTCGACGTAGCAGGAGACGGCGCCGGCCTCGAGGATCATCGCCTTGGCCCAGCGGTCGATCTCGAGGAGGTTCGTGCCGACCGTCACGCGGTGCTTGAGCGTGTGAAGGATGTTCGCGACCAGCTCGCCGGTGCGACGCGCCTTCGCGACCTCGGTGGGGGTGAAGATCTCGATCATGCGGGGCCCTTCCATCGGCGTGCTGCGTGCGTGGTGCGGTGGTGTTCGTGCCGCGAACGGCGCTCGACCAATAACTATACCGGTCAAACTATCCCGTACTACACTGGGCGCATGGTCCGCCTCCCGCTCACCCCCACCGATGTCGAACGCGGTCAGCGCCTCGGTGCGCTCCTGCGCGAGGCCCGTGGTGAGCGTTCGATGCTCGACATCGCCCTCGATGCCGGCCTCTCGCCGGAGACGCTGCGGAAGATCGAGTCGGGCCGCGTGGCCACGCCGGCGTTCTCGACCATCGCCGCCATCGCAGAGGTGCTCGGCCTCTCCCTCGACGAGGTCTGGGCGACGATCAGCCCGGCCCGGCGCGACACTGCCCCGTCCGGCGAGCGCCTGCGCGAGCGACTCGTCTCCTAGCTCGCTCCCGGTCCCTGCCCTTCGACAGGCTCAGGATCCGCCTGTCGAAGGGCCCTCGCACTCCCGCGGCCGTATCCGCCCGACGTGCCGCGCCGGTCCCTGAGCTTGTCGAAGGGCGCGCGCAATCGCGCGGCCGCGTCTTCTCGACGCACCACGCCGGTCCCTGAGCTTGTCGAAGGGTCTATGTCCGATCCCTACTGAGTGTCGCTCGTCGTCGGTTGGACCGGGCGGGTGAAGACGTTCTCGCTGATCTTCGTCCAGTCCTCGGCGGGGTCGAGCGCGGTGTCGACGACGGCGTCGGAGAGCACCGTGTACTCGTTGACGCTGTCGCTCATGCCGACGCGGTCGCCGCTACCGCAGGCTCGGAACGGCTGGGTCTCCGCGAAGACGATGATGCAGATCCGAGATTGCCCCTGCTCGGTCGCCGATGCGAGGAAGATCTCCGTGTCGCCTTGGACGGCGACGAGTCGGGTCGAGTCGGCGTCGATGGTGAACGGGTCGTCACTGCCGGCTCCGGTGGTGCTTGCCGGGAGACGATCCTTGTCGGCCTGGTCGCGCTCGAGGTCCGCGTAGCTCGTCACTCCGCCGGTGCAGGCGCTCAGCCCGGCGGCGAGTGTGAGCGCGATGAGTCCTGCTGCGATGCGTCGATGCATATGACGTCCCCCGATGTCGATTCCCGACAGCCTACGTCTCCTGCTCCGGGACGGCAGCCGCGACGGCCGACTCGCGGCTGGCGAGGGCGATGGCGACGATCCCGAGGAAGACGGGGCCGACGACACGGACCCACCCGTCGAGGATGACGATGATCGGGACGAAGAGGGACACGTTCGAACCCGCCGCCACGACGATGATCTGCTGGACGACCCACGATGCTGCTGTCACCGCCACGACCCAGAGCGGCGCGAGGTGCCAGGGGCGGGGCACGGTTCCGGCGCGCGCGATCTGCGTTGTCGCGATGGCCGCGAGCAAGAACTGGATGAGCAGGTCGATGTAGCCGAAGCTGAGGAAGGTCTCGACGGCGGCCGGGATTGTCGCCAGACCGCGGACGAACGAGCTGATCGTCATCCAGATGCCGAGCGCGATGAGGGCGCCGGTGCCGAGCGGGCGCCTCGCGGTCACGCTGCTGGAACGGTCCGAGCCGATCGCGAACAGGGCGATCGAGAAGACGGACAGGAACGTCGCGAGGATGCCACCGGTCGGCCCGAGGAACGACCCGATCTGGACGAGTGGGCCGAGGAGGACCGACCCGACCAGGAGCGCTCCGGCGATGATCCACACCTGCTTGGACCCTGACGTGACTGCGTTCGTTTCCCCCATGGGCGCCCAGTCTACGGACGGCCCTTTTTCCGCTTCGTGGATCCCAGGTCTCTGAGCCCGTCGGAGGGCGCGCAACTGTCCCCGGTCCCTGAGCGTGTCGAAGGGCGGCGGCCCCCTCGCGGTCCCTGAGCCTGTCGAAGGGCCTGCACGCAGGACCCGAGCTGTGTAGCGTGGCACGGATGACCGAGGAGCAAGCCGACCCGCACACCACCGGTTTCGTCGACGTGGACGGCGGTGCGTCGATCTTCGTCGAAGAGTCCGGCACCCCCGACGGCGTCCCAGCGCTCTGGCTGCACGGCGGCCCCGGCGGGTCGCTCGGCTCCGGCTGGTATCGCTCGCACTTCGATCTGTCGCGGTACCGCCTCATCGGCATCGACCAGCGCGGGAGCGGCCGCAGCATCCCGAACATCGTGGACGCGCGCGAGCAGCTCGACGAGCACACGACCCAGCGTCTGATCGCCGACATCGAGGCGGTGCGAGTCGCCTCGGGTGTGGAGCGCTGGGTCGTGGCCGGGGTCTCGTGGGGAACGACCCTCGCGCTCGCCTACGCGCAAGAACATCCCGATCGGGTGATCGCGCTGGCGCTCGTCGCGGTGACGACCACGAGCCGCGACGAGGTCGACTGGATCACCGAGGGCGTCGGCTGCGTCTTCCCCGAGGAATGGGCGCGGTTCGAGGGTGACAGTGGTCGGCGGGACGGCGAGCGGGTCGTCGAGGCCTACGCGCGCCGCCTCCGAGAGGGCGACGCGGCGGACCGCACACACGCCGCGACCGCCTGGGACCGCTGGGAGAGCGCGCACGTGTCGCTCGACCACCCGGAGCGCGTCGGTCAGCTGTTCACCGACGCGATCGTGCGCGAGGCGTTCGCGACGCTCGTCACCCACTACTGGAGTCACGACGGTTTCCTCACTGGCGACCGGGCGGTGCTGTCGCGGATGGACCGTATCGCGCACCTCCCCGGCGCGCTGGTGCACGGCCGCCGAGACATCAGCGGACCGGCCGTGACCGCCTGGCGGCTCCACCAGCTCTGGCTGGCGAGTGAGCTGACGATCGTCGAGACCGAGGGCCACGGCGGCACCGAGGAGAGCGCCGTGCTCCGTGCGGCCCTGGACCGCTTCGCGGCGCTGGGTCCCTGAGCCTGTCGAACGGCCGCCCCATCGTGCGGCCGACAATCAGCCGTCAAAGGCCGAGAACGGCGCCACCTGCGCATCCTCGCTGAGGACATCGACGATCTCCGCCGCGCAGTGTTCGTCGGGTTGCCCCGCCTCGTGGTCGGAACTCCAGCCGACGACCACTCCTCGCTCGAACCGCACTGTCGCCTGGAAGCAGGTGTACACGGCCGGGTCGACTTCGGTGCCGGTGACGATGATCCCCTGGAAACTGGCCTCGTCTCCGGCGTCGACCAGGTTGTAGATGACCGCTCTTCCGTCCTCCAGCCCGAGCGACGCCGGGTCATCGTCGCCATTCCAGTAGACGCTGGGGAAGCTGCCGTCGGTGCTGCGGAGCTCGGCGAGGAACACGTCATGATCGATCGCATGCGCGTCGGCCAGGGCTCTCATCAGCGGATCCTTGTGCTTCCAGATGGCGCGGGTGGCCGGTCCACCGACGTCGACCGGGGCGTTGGTCTGCGCACACGAGCTGAGCGCCGCGATCGCCGCGACAGTGATGGCGACCCGAAGCGCGCGTCGAACCGCAGGGGTGGGCGAGCTTCGCGGGTACATGCGGGCAGCCTACGCAGGACCCGCCAGCCCATGCGACACTCGACCCATGGAACCCGAGGTCGTGATCCGCGTCGCAACGCCGGCCGATGCCACCGGGCTCGCCGAGCTGAAGCTGATGATGTCACCTCCGGCCGCCCCGCTCGCCGACTGGGAACGGGCGCTGTTCGCACATGACCTCGTCTCGTGGATCGCGGTCGACCCCGACTCCCGGGTGTGCCTGGTCGCCGAGGTCGACGATCAGCTCGTCGGCATGGCATGGCTCGTCGTGTTCTCCCGCGCCCCCAATATCGGCGCACTCCGCCGACTGACGGGCGATGTGCAGAGTGTCTTCGTCCGCCCGGAGTTCCGTGGTCGCGGCATCGCCGGCCGTCTCGTCGACGGACTCCTCGACGCCGCACGAGCTCGCGACATCGGCCGGGTCTCCGTCAGCTCGAACGACGCGGGAGCGCCGGTCTACCGCCGCGCCGGGTTCGAGGAAGCGCCGCTGCTCCTCGAGTGGCGGGCCGACCGGAACTGATCCGGCTAGCCTCCAACGGTGGCTCTTCAAGAACTCATCTGGTTCGTCCTACTCGCCCTCGCTGTGGTCGTCGTGCTCATCGGGAGCATGAATTACGTCCGTCGGCCGAGCTGGCAGGGTCGGGCCTTCCTGATGCTCGTGCTCACAAGTGTGCCGACGTTGGTCATTCTGGTGATCGGCAGTCTCTCAGTGCTGTACGGCTGGAAGGTCCTGCTCGCGATCGCGCCGATGCTGTTGTTCGTCGGCGCCCTGCTGCAGATCGTCCACGCGAGTAGCGATGCCGACAAGCTCAGTGATGGCGCGCGCGACGCGCTCTCGCTCTCCGGCTGGACCGCCGTGCTCTTCGGCGCCGGGTGGGCGGTCGGCGACGCCCTGCTGTCGCAGGACTGGTCTTGAATGACGAATCGCCCCGAATGGTCGCTCCAGGACCTCCTGGACGACCACTCGAGGCGATTCGCGATGCGGCGTGACTTACATGTCGCGGTAGCGCTTGGCCTCGGCGACGAGTTCGCGCAGCTTGTCGGCGTCGACGTCCGGACCGTAGCCGGGGGTGTCGCGCTGGATGCGCCATCCCTCGGAGAGCGCGCCGATGTCGAGGGGCTCGAACCCGAAGGAGTCGATGAGCGCGGCGACCGTGGCCTTCGCGTCGGCGTCGTCACCGGCGATGACGAGGGCGCGGCGGTTCGGGGTGCCGGACGGCTTGCCCTTGGTGGTGAGGTCGGCGGCGTAGATGTGGTTGAACGCCTTCACGACCTTCGACTCCGGGAGGTGCGCCTGCAGCATCTCGGCCGTGGTGGTGGTCTCCTCGTCGAGCTCGGCGATGTGGCCGTCGCGCTCGGGGTAGTAGTTGTTCGTGTCGATGACGACCTTGCCCGCGAGCGGTGCGACGGGGACGGTGTCGATCGCGTGCAGCGGGATGGTGACGATCACGATGTCGCCACGCTCGGCCGCGTCGAGGGCGGTGCCGGCGGCGGCGTGCTCACCGAGTTCCGAGACGAGGTCGGTGAGCGTCTCCGGTCCGCGCGAGTTGGACACGATGACGTCGTGACCCTGCGCCACCGTGAGGCGTGCGAGCTGAGAGCCGATGTTTCCTGAACCGATGATTCCGATGGTTGTCATGTTCAGGGGAACGGCGGGTGTGGGGTTGGGCATTCCTGCTCCCGGCGATTCTCAGCGGACGTTCAACCGCGATTCCCGAGCTTCGTCCCAGTGCCGTGCCGTGCGTCTGGTCAGTCCGGAGCCGCGACGCCGAGGAGGGCGCCGATCGCCGCGTCGAGTCGGCTGCGGACCTCGTCCTCCAGCTCGGGGTCGTAGGTGAGCTGGGAGGCGACGCCGCCCGCGAGCGCCCAGACGGCCCAGGCGGCGGTGTCGGGATCGACCCACGCGGGGATCTCGCCCTCAGCACGCCCGCGTGCCACGAGCGAGGCGATGAGCCCGCGGAGTCGGGCGTCGCTCTCGGCGATGGCGGCGGCGATGTCCGGATCGACGAGCGCGACCTGCGCGAACACCTCGCCCTGGCGGTGTGCGGCTCGGCGTGGTTCATCGAGCGGGAGGACGCCGATGAACAGGTCGACGAGCCACTGTCGCAGGTTCGGGCGGCCCGGTTCGCCGGGTGGCAGGGGCGCGGAGGTGTCGCGGAGTCGGGTGAACGCCGCCGCCACCATCCGCTGCTTGCTCGGGAACGCCTTCTGCACGGAACCGAGCGAGCAGTCGTCCTCACTCGCGACGGCGCGGAACGACAGGGCACCCAGGCCGGATCGTGCGACGATCCGCAGCGCCGCGTCGGCAAGTTCGGTCTGGCGGTCGGTCAGGTCCACGTTCTCAGGGTAGGGCTGGGGCGTCGGTCGTCGCTGATCCGTCCGACCGCGAGGACGTTCGTCGCCCGAGGAGCACCACGTAGCCGAGCATGACGACGCAGGCGGCACCGAGTCCGACGAGTGACCGGCTGTCGGTCGCGTCGCCGCCGATGAAGCTGACGAAGTTCCAGGCGGCGTGCCAGGCGATCGCCGGCCAGAGGCTGCCGGTGAGCACGAAGAGTTGGGCGGCGACGAGGCCGAACAGGGCTGCGAACGCCACCTGCAGGATGGAGGAACCGACGTCCGCACCGCCCGCGAGGTTCGCCAGGTGCAGGACGCCGAAGAGGACGGAACTGCCGACGACGGCCGTGCGGGTACTGCGTGCGCGGAGGATCGCGAACACGATGCCGCGGAACCAGGTCTCCTCGTTCAGCGCGACGGCGACGACGAGGACTCCGTACGCCGCGACGGTCGGTGCGTCGACCCGGACGCCCTGGGTGCCGAGGATGATCAGGACGGTGGCGACGGCCGGGATGAACCACAGTGCGGCGCGTGCTCGCCGCGGACGCCGGTAGCCGAAGTCGCGGACTCGAGGCGGCGACAGGCGCATGACGACCAGGCCGAGAATCGCGGAGACGGCTGCTCCGGCGGCGAGGACGAGGGCGGCTCCGGCCTCGCTCGCCCCGAAGAGTTGCGCTGCTGCTGACGCGCCGGCCGTGAACACCACGGGGACCAGTGCGAAGGCGATGGCAGCGAGCCACGGCGCGCGCACGCGCCAGCTCGCGGCGGGGTGGTTGCTGAGCAGATCGGGCGTTGAAGTGGGCGATGAGAGAGAGGACACGCGGACAGAATACATGTGTATTCCGTTTGGCGTGATTGCCGGATGCGGTCGGGTGCGGAGCGGCCCACCGAGGCCCTCACCGAGCTCCCTCCGGTCACTGAGCACCCTCCTCGGTCACTGAGCGCGTTCCTCGGTCACTGAGCTTGTCGAAGTGCGCCCTCCGCTCACTGAGCCCCCGCCGGTCACTGAGCCTGTCGAAGTGCGCCCTTCGACAAGCTCAGGGACCGGGGATAGGAGCGCTCCTGGACAAGCGCGGGCGCCGGACGCGAAACGCCCTTCGACAAGCTCACGGACCGGGGCTCGGCCGTGGCGACGTTCGCCTCACTCCACAGGCGGCAGCAGCTCGAACGCCAGCGGCTCGGTCGCGACCCCGTTCACCTGCAGCGCGATCCCGTGTGCACCCGGGTGGTAGCGACGGGTGGTGATCGCGCGGAACGAGTGCTCCCGGGTGAGGAGGATGTGCTCGCCGGGGGCCAGCTCGGTCGTCGTCAGCTTGAACGTCTTCGTCGTCTGCGAGCCGTTCGCCTTCAGGTGGTGCACGACGTAGTCGATCGCCAAGCGGGCGGTCTCGGCACCGGCGTTGCGGACGGTCGCGACGAATCGGACCGTTCCACCGAACGGAATGTGGGCGCTGTCGACCGCGAAGCCCTCGACCTCCGTCGTCGCCGCGCCGAAACCGAGGGCCGCGAGGGCGCCCGGGTCGCCGCGCTTCACGAGCGTTCGGAGCGCGTGGCGGACGAGTGCCGGGGTGTTGGCGTCGGGGTCGGCCAGCCAGCGGTCGGCAGTTGCGACGACGAAGTCGGGGTCGTCGCGGCTGAGGTCGTTGAGGTGGTTGGCGACGGACCGGCGAACGTATTCGCTCGGGTCGCGGTAGAGGGCATCGAGGATCGGGGCGGTGACGCCCGGGTTCGCGACGATCTCCCGCACGCGCACGGCCCACGGCAGGTAGGGGCGCGTGCCCTCGCTGGCGAGGCGGCGGATGTGCTCGTTGTCGGAGATGGTCCAGTCGAGGACGATGGCGAGCGCGCGATCGAGATCGTGGCGGAGCAGGGTGCGGATGGCGAACTCGGCGCTGAGGCGCTCGGTGAGTTCGGCGAGGAGTCGCATGGCGTCGTCGAAGGCATCCGGGGTGCCCTCGACGACAGCACGGGCTGCGACGGCGCTCGTCACCGGCCAGATGAGCCAGCCGGTGAACGCGGGGTTCGTCGCCTGGGCGGTGCGGATGATGCCGGCGAGCGTCGCGTAGTCGCCCGAGACGTCCTCGAGCAGGGCGTCGCGCAGGAGGTCGGCCCGCTCGCGGAGGGCGAGGCCGTCGAGGTGCTCGGCAGCGTGGGCCGTGGCGTCGAACGGGTTGCCCGGCGCGGCCTCCTGGAGCGAACGGGTGAGGGTGCGGGCGACGGCGGTGCCGAGGAGCTCGTCTGCGAAGGGCATACGGCGATCATGGCGTGTGCCGCTGACAGCTGTGCTGGGCCTGGGTTGAGTTGCCCGGAAGTGTTCTCAATCCGCGCAATCTGCGACAGATCCAGGCGACTCAAGGTGCTCGGGCGTCGCCGCCTGTGCTGAGTCGCCCGAAACTGTTCCAAACTCGCGCAATTCGCAACACATCCGGGCAACTCAGGGCGGTTGGGCGTTGTTGCACTCGGCACTTCCGACGCCATCAACGAGGTCGGTTCGACACCCAACCGGCCCAGTGTCAGACTCGGAACGTGACGATCGGCGACCGACAACAGCACTCCCAGCAGCTCAGCGGCGGGCTCCACGGAGCTGATCACAACCTCCTCGAACGCCTCAACGCGGCACATGCCGAAGCCCAGATGGTCGGATGGGACTTCTCACGGTTGGACGACGCGCTGATCTCCGACAGTCCATGGTGGGACTTCGAAGCCGACTGCCTGCACGCGCTGCGAGACTCACGCATCGGAGCCCTGGATCTGGGAACGGGCGGCGGAGAGCGGTTGTCCGCGCTCCTGGAGTCGCTCTCCCGGGAGTCAGCACGCCCGCCCCTGGTCGTCGCTACTGAAGGATGGCAGCCCAACGTCCCGGTCGCGCGAGCGCGACTCGAGCCCCAGCGTGTAGCGGTCCTGCAGTACGACTCCGATGCCGGCGACGTCCTCGGCCTCCCCGATCAGAGCCAGGATCTCGTGATGTCTCGGCACGAGTCCTACGACGCGGCCGAGGTCGCCCGCGTCTTGGCCCCCGGCGGCAGGTTCCTGACCCAACAGGTTGACGGCTTCGACGCACCCCAGATCCATGAATGGTTCGGGAGTGAGTACACCCACCCCGATGTCACCGTGGAAGCCCACGCGGAGGCTCTGCGGGAAGCGGGGATGCGGATCGACCAGGTCGACTCATGGGAGGGATCGATGCAGTTCAAGGATGCTGTCGCCCTCGTCACGTACATCGGCCTCGTCCCGTGGGATGCTCCCGACTTCACCGTGCAGGCGCATGCTCAGCGACTCTCCGAGCTGAACGCAGCAGCCCCCATCACCGTGACGCAGCGCCGGTTCCGGATCTACGCCACCAAGGAATAGCGGCCGACCGGCGTTCCGCCTCCGTTCACCCGGTCGCGATAGCCTGGCGCGCATGACTGCATCGCTGACTGCCCTGGCCGAAGAACTCACGCGTCGGGGCCTCGTCGCCTCACCGGAGATCGAGGACACCTTCGTCTACGGGCTCGCCCGCTTCGACGCGATCGACGCCGAGGTCATGCTCAACGTCGACCCCGAACCCGAGGAGCAGGAGGGCGAGCCGGAGCCGGCGGCGCTCGCCGACTTGGCGCAGCGGGTGCTGTCGACGCCGACGGCGGAGTGGAAGGTGCTGCTCGACCGGGTGGCGTCGGAGATCGAGGAAGCCGTCGAGTCGGACGAGGTCATCGAGACCGCCGACCTGCGTGACGACCTCGTGCTGCGCTCGGTGATCGTCTTCATCGACGCGGTGCTGCTCTCGTTCGACGCGCCGAAGCAGTTCCCCGACAGCTCGGTGCTGGTGCAGCTCGACGCCGACCTCGCGTTCGAGGCCGTCGAGGTCGAGCCCGACGAGGACGACGAAGAGGGTGTCGAGTCGATCAAGTTCTCGACCGTCGAGGAGCTCGTGCGGCGTCTCTCGATGTGAGCGCGGCGTCGGTCGCTGGGCCCGTGTCTCCTCCGATCCGTGAGCGTGTCAGAGGGGTGTCCGTGACCTGCACATCCCCGGTCCCTGAGCTTGTCGAAGGGCAGACATGGGCACGGTGACACGCGTCGTTCGACAACCCGTCCTCTGGGCGGTCCTCGGCCTGACCGCCCTCTACATCGCGATCATCCTGCTGTTCGTCACGAACTTCGACGGCGGCTGCCGCGAGTCCTATCCGATGAGCTGCCAGTTCCTGGAAGTCGACCTGCCTGGCTTGCTCACCACGGTGCTTCTCCTCGCGGTCGTCGCTGTCGCCGCGGGCATCTGCGCCGCGCGTCCACGATCGGTCGCGAGAGGAGCGCTGCTCGCTGCGCTCGGAGCCGGTGTCGTCGCCATCATGGTCCTGGGTTTCGGACTGTCGACGAATCCCGCTTGGGAGTGGCGGTACTGACTGGGAGTCGCCCGGTCAGTCGTGACGTTCCTGCCACCCTGAGGCCGGTGCCGTCGACTTCGTGACGAGTTGTGACACCGGCCGCTGGCCAGATATCGCGCTCACCGCCGACACTGTCCGCATGACTCTCCTCACGAACGACCTCGCCACCGTCCCCAACGTCTCTGCAATCGAGCGCGCGGACCGCCTCGCTGCCGCGGGCGCCTCCTGGTCCGAGCGGATCGCCTCCGCGCCATCGAGTGCGGCGCTCACCTACCGCGTCTCCGGCTCTGGCGAGGGGTCGGTCGCGAGTGCGATCACCGCGGGCAAGCACCGCTTCCTCGTCGACGAGCCGGCCGCGCTGGCCGGGGACGATGTCGCGGCGAGCCCGGTGGAGTTCGCGCTCGGTGCGCTCATCTCCTGCCAGATCGTGGTCTACCGGCTGTACGCGAGCGTGCTGGGCATCCAGGTCGACGACATCAGTGTCGATGCGGAGGGCGACCTCGACGTGCGCAACCTCTTCGGCATCACGGACGAGGTGCGGGCGGGCTTCTCGAAGATCCGGCTGAGCATCAGCATCACCGGCCCCGAGACCGAGGACCGCTACCAGGAGCTACGCGCCGCGGTCGATGCGCACTGCCCGGTGCTCGACCTGTTTCAGAACCCGACGCCGGTGGAGATCAGCGTCTCGAAAGGCTGATCGGCCCTAGCTCCATTTCAATGTGGCACGGTTCCAGACTCGTCCTGCGGCGCTGCCATCGAGTGCCGGCTCGATGAGCGATCGAGCCAGCGACTGTGCGTCACCGATGGTTCGGAACTGCTCGCAGGCGGGCACACTCTTCGAGAGCTTTGCATAATTGGCGCCCCAGTGCGGCGGCACGTGGAGCGTGTGGGGCAGGTCGAGCGAGCGCATGCGTGCCTCAACCTGGAGAGCGGTTGTGAGCTTCGCGCCATCGATGTCCTGGGTCACGGCGAGCACGACGAGGTCGACCAGATCCTTCTCACGGCTCGACGGGCGGCCGTTGTAGAGCGAGAGCGTGGCGCACACCTTGTCCGCGATCTGATCGACGACCGAATACAGCCGATAGGGGTGGTTGGCCAGCTTCGGCAGATCGAGCGCATTGGCTGGCGAGGCGGATTCCGGGTCGTCCGTGGTGATGACGTTCGACACGAGGTCCACGTGGAGCTGGCCCTTGCGACTTGCCCCGATCGAGACGTCGAAGCTCACCCGGTATCCGTCGACGTAGGCCTGCTGGTCCCCACCGATCGACGGCACGTACCCGGTGTAGTCGAAGCGGAAGAAGTCTCCGAGGTCGGTCTCGGCGAGACGGCGAAGCTCGCTGAGAGCAGCATCGAGGGAATGACCGCTCCGAGTGAGGTCGACGTCGATGGTCGCCCGTGCCGATGCCACCCGCGCGAGCATGCCGGTGCCGCCCTTGAGGATCCAGCCGGACACGTGGCCTTCGGAGAAGACCCGGCTGAGGAATCGGTTGAAGTACTCGAGGCGAATACGCTCGCTCGTCGTCAGCGATGGATTCGAGCGAGACGTGTTGCGTGCGGCGGCGGCGATTGCGGACTCCACTGCTGCGGGCGTTGCATAGCGTTCCTGTCCGCTCACTCCTCGGCGCTCCGCTGAGTCCGTGATGTCGCCGTCGCGATGGAAGCCCAGTCATAGCCCTTGAGGGCTTTCGCTGTGTTCGCTTGCATGTCGGCCATGGCGCGCGTGGACATCGCTGCGACGAGATCGCTCATCTGTTCGGCCTGTGATCGCACTGCTTTCCCGAAAATTGCGTTGATGCCATCGATATCCGGGAACATCCGTTTGAAATCGAACTCGGGCAGCTGGCTGAGGTAGTTCGCCGTGATGAGTGCCCCGAGGTCGGGGATGGCCGCCAGGTGTTTCGCAACCGATGCGGCGTCGATGCCTGCGATCTGCAGCAGCTCTTCGAGGAGCGCATCCCCATCACCCTTGCGGTGGCCGTTCCGTTCGGCGAGCGGGCCGAGGAGCCCGCTCAGGCGGTCGAGGTCTAGGCGAGACTGCTGCGCGGCATCGCGGAGAACGCCAGCGACGAGGCTGAGATCCTGTCGGTCCTCGACCAGGTCCGCGATCGTCCGTTCTCGTGTCGTGACGGGGAGGCCGTCGCGGACCGTCACATCCTGCCCAGGAAGCGACCGGGTGCGGTACCGCACGTCCGGGCGTTGCGTCTGCTTGCGCGTGGGCGTCGTGAACTCGCTTCTGGAGGCGCGCAGATCGCCGATGGCATGGAGTCTGCTGGCCGACTCGCCGGACACGACTGCGGTGTTCGGCACGTCCTCGAGTCGCTCGTACGCGAGCTTCTTGGGTTCGATCGCGAGCCAGGCTGCGCGGAGCTCCTCGTGTTCGACGCTTGGAGCGCCAGCATCCCGGTACACGCCCTGCGCCAGTCGGACCAGGCTTCCTGACTCGGTCAGCCTGGTGAGGTTCATGTGGCTGATGCCGCGCGCGCCGGCCTGCGCGGAGGTGACCATGCCCCACTGGGACTCGGTCACCTCCGCGAGTGTGCGGAGCGACTCTCGGGAATGCATACTTGGATTCTAACGCTTCAAGCGTTAGTTTCCAAGATTGCAAGCGCCCTTCTGGTCGCTCTCGGCAAGAGCAGCCCGAGCTCGGTGCTCAGAGGAACCTACTCGTTGAGGTCCATGCTCGAGGCGGAGCACGACGCCGAGGCGTACGCGCCGGTCGACGTGTTCTCGGCGAGCACCTTGCCGTCGACGGTGATCTTGCAGGAGATGTCACCCGCGTCGTCGGCACCGTTCATCGCCATGACGTAGAAGGAGCTGTAGTCGAAGGTGCCACCGGCCTTGATGGTGAACTCCTTGGTGAAGGGGAGCGCCTGGTCGTTGGCCTGCTCGGTGCCGCTGTTGCCGTCGGTGAACGTCATGTACGTGATCGACGATGCGGCGGACGTGCCGGTGACCTCGTAGACGACGGTGACGTCGCGGTCGGCTTCAGCGGACGACTCGGCCTGCGCGGTCTTGATGCCTTCGCTCACGGCGCCGGCGAACCCGGCGGTGTAGGTGATCGCGAGGATGATGCTGAGGATCATCGCGATGAGCGACAGGACCGTGCCCGCGATGGCGAAGCCCTTCGACTTGTTCTTGAGGAAGAGGGCGATGATGCCGAGCACCAGGCCGACGAAGGCGAGGAAGCCGGAGACGAAATTCACGAACGGGATGAACGCGCCGATGAGCGCGACGACACCGATGATGAGGGCGGCGAGTCCGAGACCGTTGCCGGTCTTCGCGGGCGGCGGCGTCGGCTGGCCGAAACCGGGCTCGCCGTAGGAGGCCTGGCCGTAGGGCTGCTGGCCCTGGGGTGCCTGGCCGTACGGCTGCTGACCGTAGGGCTCCTGCGGCGACGGAGGCTGCTCGGGGTAGGACATGGTGGTGGTGCCTTTCTGCGGTGTGGTCGGCCGGCGTGCTGGCGTCGGTCGGTGGTGCGGGGAAGGGAGTGGGAGAGTGCCTGGTCAGTGCTGCGTGCGCGACCCGGATGCCCGGCGGGTCAGTAGGGGTACGCGATGAGGCGTCGGTTGGCGGTGTCGACCTGGGACTGCATGGTGCAGAGGTCGATGATCCACCACACGAAGGCGGCGAGGATCGCGACGAAGCCGATGCCGAAGACGCTCAGTGCCCAGCCGCCCCACCAGAGCGCGATGAAGCCGATGCCGGCGCCGACGTTGCCCAGATAGAACTGGTGCGCACCGAAGCCGCCGAGGAGAATCGCCAGCAGGTAGCCGGTTCCGCTCTCCTTGAGCGGACGGGCATACGGGACCTGTGCCGGGTAGGGCTGGTGTGCGTAGGGCATGGGCGCATACGCGGCTGGAGCAGGGGGCGCTCCGTACTGCTGTGGTGCGGGAAGCATCGGCATTGGCCCGGTCGGAGCGAGCGGTGCAACGGCCGAGGTCCAGGCGGTGCCGTCCCAGTACTGCTGCTGACCGGGTCGCTGCGGGTTCGGGTACCAGCCGGCGGGAATGTGCCCGGGCTGCTGTGGGACAAGTGACATCGTGGTGCTTTCGGAGAGGGCATGCACCGGCGGAAGGTGCAGCGGGCAGGCGGCGAAGTCAGGTTCACGCCGTGAGGCCCCCTGTGCGTTCAGTCGGATGTCCGCACTGTGGGGGACATCGCTCCCAATGTAGGGCACGCGACCAACTTCGTGGAGGGGGTATCCCCTGGTCTGGCATCGGATCGTCTGTGTCGCTGTTGGGAGTGCGGTCGACTGCCTGAGGCCGCGAGAAGCCTGGGTTCTCGACTGTACGAGACGGGCACGCAGTTGCGGTTGAGTCGGAGCCGTGATGGAAGTGTCGGCCGGTGGCGCGAGGATGGCTGAATGACAGAATCATCAAGATGCGAAGCCGTCGCCGATGCGTTCCACCGACGGAAGCGCTATCCCGGTGTTCGATGCCATCTGTCCGCAGACCACGTGCTGAGCGCCTATCCCGTGACGCGATCGCACACCGCCTCCGTAGCTGGGGCCCTCTTCTTTTGGACCGACTCAGACTGGGACAAACGAGAGCGAAAGTTCATCACTCGCTACTGAACTGATGCTAGCCAGGTGAGGGGTGATGCGAAGTTCTGGCCCGGGGTACGTTGAGACCGATCGATGATGAGCTCAAGAAAGTGTCTCGAGCCGAGGCGTGTGGGGAGCCCGCGATCCCACCAAAGTGCGCCGCAGACCTCACGATTATGAGTCGTACGCTCTCCGAGTGCATGCCGCGCATTTCGTCATCGCAGACACCTCTTCCTACTTGTTCTCCGTCACCCCGCCGGCACCCGACGCGGAGCACGACACCGTCGCGTACGCGCCCGTCGACGTCTGCTCGGCGACCACGTCGCCGTCGACGGTGATCTTGCAGCTCACGGACCCGGTGTCCTCCGCGCCGTTCTGCGCCTGGAGGGAGTAGGAGGCGAAGTCGTACTGCTGGCCGGCCTTGACGGTCAGCTCTTTGATGAAGGGGAGCGCCTGACCGGAGGACTGCTCGGTGCTGCTGCTGCCGGCCGAGTACGTGGAGTAGACGATGGACGCGTCGGTCGCGGTGCCGTTGACCTCGTAGACGACGGAGATCTCCTTGTTGGCGGCCTCGGAGGACTTCGCTTCGGCGGTCTTCACGGCGTCGCCGATGAGCCCGGCGAACCCTGCCGTGTAGGTGATCGCGAGGATGATGCTCAGGACGATCGCGATGGCCGAGACGATCGTGCCGGTGACAGCGAAGCCCTTCTTCCGGTTCTTCAGGCACAGCGCGATGATGCCGAGCACAAGGCCGACGAGTCCGACGAACCCGGCGACATAGTTCAGGATCGGGATGAACGCCCCGATGAGCGCGAACCCGCCGACGATGAGGGCGGCGATGCCGAGGCCGTTGCCGCGCTTGCCGGTCTTCACCGGAGCCGGGCCGGGCACCGGCAGCGGGTAGGGCTGGTTCTGGGCGGGCGGCTGGTTCGAAGTGGACATGCGCGTGGTGCCTCTCTGCTGCGTTGGTTCCACCGTACCGAGGTCGACGCTCTGGATCACTGTCGTCTTCGGTTCGTGGCCCAAGCCAATAGCGAAGGGGCAGAGCATGTCAGCCCCGCCCCTTCACTTGCCAGCGCTCGTCGCTACCGGCTCGCGTCGCGGACGAGGGACGTGTCGACGAACTGCTCGAAGCGCACGATGAGCCCACCGCGGACGACGAAGTGGTGGGCCACCCGGGCGTTCAGCTCCTTGCCCGTGCCGCGGTGCGTCGCCGTGTACCGCGCGAGCACCACGACGTTATCGCCGTCGACCACGTAGGTGTCGTCGTGCGCGGTCCAGTCGGCCCAGTCCGCGCCGAGACGTTCCATCACGTTGCTCGTGACGCCCTCTGGTTTCCGGTACGTGCCGGCGAGCGGGAAGCCGGCCATCTCTGTCCACTCGACATCCGGGGCGAGGGTCGCGCGTAGTGCGTCGAGGTCGCCGGCGGCGGAGGCGAGGTACTGCCTCCGCACGACGTCCCGTGGTGCCGAGGACGGCTCGGTCGTGGTGGTCTCGTTCAGCCCCATGTCATCTCACCCTTCGCGACCTTCGGCCCGATCTGGGCGGCGATCAGCATGCCCGAGGACGGGTACTGCTCGACGAGGGCCTGCGTCGCAGCCGCACCATCGGCGGACGTCGCGACGATCGTCTCGAACGCCTGCAGGTACGAGCGCGTGTAGTCGATGGCGGTCGCGTCGTTCGCGGTGTCGGGGAGGCGGTGGCCGGCGATCACGAGCTGCGGGTCGAGGGCCTGCATCTCGTCGAGGAGCTCGATCCAGGCCGCGCGGAGTTCCGGCGTCGCCGTGTCGGCGGTCCACACGTGCTCCTGCTGGAAGAGAAGGACACCACCGAGGATGGCGCGGTGCTCCGCATTCCAGAGGTACTGGCGGTCCGGGAGGGCGGCTGAGGCGCCCTTGAGCTCGAGGCGTTGGCCGTCGACGACGAGTGCGTCGCCGCTGAGCGGGGTGAGGGGGACGAGCCGGGTCGGCAGGTTCGGGCCGAGGGAGGCCCAGGCGGTCAGCTTGCCGCCGAACGACGCGTTGATGTGCTCGATGACGATGGGGGTGGCGACGAGTGCTGCGTCGGGGAAAGCGTCCGCGATGACCTCGAGGCCGAAGGTGAAGTCGGGGTCGGCGTGGCTGACGAACACCGTGGTGAGCGTCTTGCCGGAGTCGAGGATGGCCGCGACGAGGCGGTGGCCGTCGGCACGGGTGAAACCGGCGTCGACGAGGAGCGCCTCGGTCTCGCCGGTCACGAGGACGGCGGACTTGTTCTTCGAACCTGCGGGGAAGTCGAGGTCGAAGACGTCGAAGTTGAGCGTCATGGTGGTGGATCCTTCGGTTGGACGAGGCTCGGTGCGCCCGAGTCGATGCCGCGGTGCGGCGTACATGACGGTACAACAAAAGCTGACTCGTCAGCTATTCCCGATCCCCGGATGAAGATCTCCCGACCGATCGGCGGCCTGGCCCCGGCGTCTACTGTGGAGACGTGACGACTGAGAACGAGTTCGCTTCGGCGAAGGATGCTGCGAGTGATGCGCGCATCCTGGTGTTCGGTCGTCTGTTGGGTGCCGCGAACGGGCTCGAGTATCTGCTGGGCAAGGAGCTCGAGGAGCAGACCGGCCTCAGCCACTCGCTGTTCGAGCTGTTGCTGATCGTCGGTCGGGCCGGTGCCAGCGGGCTGTCGGTGCGGGATATCGCACAGGCGAAGGTCGTGACGTCCGGCGGGGCGACGCGGCTCGTGCATCGCGCGGTCGAGCAGGGGCTGGTGAGTCGCCGGGCCTCTGCCGAGGATGGCCGGGTGCAGCTCATCGAGCTGACGGCGGAGGGCGAGCGGGCGGTCGTCGAGGCTGCGGGTCTGCATGCTCGGAACATCGAGCGCCTGATGCTGTCCGTCCTGCCGCCTGAGAACCGCGCGGCTTTCGAGGAGTCGGTCAAGACGTTGAGCAAGCACGCCTCGGGGGCGCTGCCGGTGATGCCTTAGGGCGCGTCGGCTCGTGTTCGACCCGTCGGCTTCGGTGCCTGCCCTCTGGCTTGCCGAGCATCCGTTTGGCTAGGCTCGCCGCATGAGCAGCGATGTCCCTCTCGTCCCAGGCGAAAACGCCTTCCCGCTCCACATCTTCGACGCCCTCGGCTTGGACCCGGTCGTGTTCAAGGACCGCATCGGCGGGTCCGTGATGGTGATCGAGAAGCGACCCGAGGATGGGCCGGTGACCATCCTCACCTCAGGGGTGTCACGGCTCGTGACCGACTCCGGCGAGCGGATCGAGCTCGCAGTGGAGGTCGTCGATGGTCAGCAAGGTGCCGCGATGGTCGCGCTGCGCATCGTGATCAACGAGATCGCGACCAACCGCCGGGTGCCACCGGTGCTCGCGCCGTGGCGTAACGGGACGCCGTTCCTCAACGGGACGGCGATCTCCGCGCTGCTGGTGACGCCATCGCGCTGGGGAGCGTCGTTCGACGAGATCCGGAACGAGGCCGGCCAAGTGGTCGGACATGTGCGGACGCTGCGGCTACTCACGGACGGCGAGGCCGCGGTCGCGGGGGAGCGTGGGTGGGATGCGCTCGTTGCCGAGGTGGGGTCGGTGGATGCGTTGTTGGATGTGGAGCGGGGCGACAGAGTCTGAGCCCTAGTTCTGCTTGTTCTTCCGTATCCCGCCTAGACCAGCCGATATTCCGGGGGTCCGAGGCCACTGCGCAAGGCTGAACCCTGCCTACGATAGTTCGGCCCGGTTCAGAGCGCGATCCGGTGGCGAGCCTGCCTGAACGATCCAGATCCGGCAGGATGAGCGCCTCTCGAACGCATGTGCCGGCTTCGCGAAGGACCGCAGCCGTACGCCAACCGGCTCGCCGTGATCTTCAGATAGCAATGCCCACGCTTGAGACAGCCTTGACTCGCTCCTGGGGTTGCTCGATGTGTGACAGCCGGCGAGGAGCCGTAGAGTTCAAGCTACAGACTTCGATTGAACGTCCGCACGGCCACGAAAACGAACGCAAGGAACCAAAGATCTTGACCAAGCCCACCGTGATTTCAGACACCAAACGTCATGGTCAGCACTACACGCCGACGGAGCTTGCCGAGTTTCTTGCCTCGCAATCAATGAAGTATCTCGCAGACCGCGAGGGGGAGATAGTCGTTGTGGACCCCGCCTGTGGCGATGGCGAGCTGCTACTCGCTGCTGCTGCTGAGGTGGGTAGCTCTGGCGGAAGATTTAAGTCCATAAGACTTATTGGATATGACATAGACGAGGAAGCAATCAGTGTTGCGCGGGAGCGCCTGGCATTGGCGGGGTTGCAAGCCGAGATAATTCACGAAGACTTCCTTATCGCGCAGAGAACCATGCAGGCGCAGTCTATTGACCTAATCATTACAAATCCTCCGTATGTGCGGACGCAACATCTCGGTCAAGCTTCCGCGCAGCTCCTCGCGGCAGAATTCGGGTTATCGGGACGCGTGGACCTGACACATGCGTTCGTAACTACGGCTTCGAGGTTGCTTAGACCGGGCGGAGTGCTTGGCTTGCTTTGTTCCAACCGTGTGCTCACCACTCTGGCCGGAGAGAACGTGCGGCGTGCGCTTGTCCACGACGGTCTTCATGTGAGCGCTCTGTACGACTTGGGCGATACTAAACTGTTCAGAGCGGCCGTACTCCCAGCGATAGTAATCGCGAGCCGAAATGAGCCAACGGGTGAGCCGGTTAGATTCGTCAGCGCATACCAGTTAGCTAGTGGCAGCAAGGCGGAGTCACAGCCGCTCTTCGATGCTCTTAGTGACCCGGCGTCCAGCACAGCGTTGCACGGGGGCAAGCATTACCAAGTCAAGGTTGGAACGTTCACCGCAACTAGCGATGTGAGGACGCCATGGCGCCTCTCCGAAACTGCGTCCGACAAGTGGCTCGACGACGTGAAAGCGGGAACCTGGAAGACTTTCGGAGATGTTGCCAAGATCCGCGTGGGCATTAAAACGACCGCAGACAAGGTGTTCCTAAGTGATGATTGGGATCGCGCCGCGCCTGAGGTCGAGGATGAACTGCTACTGCCGCTTATTACGCAGAGCAACGTGACGCCGTGGAGCATCGCACCCGAGCTTGAGATGAAGGTGCTCTACCCCTACGACCTAAGCTCGGAAAAGCGCCGGACCTTAGACATTGATGTGTGGCCGGGTGCGAAGCAGTATCTACTGCGCCACGAGGAGCAGCTACGTGGGCGGAGATATGTCATCGAAGGAGGCCGCGAGTGGTGGGAGATCTGGGTCCCGCAGCGCCCGTCTCTATGGGCCATCCCAAAGATTGTCTTCCCCGATATTAGCGAGCAGCCCAGATTTGCGCTCGATACGACCGGATCTGTAGTGAATGGCAATTGTTACTGGATCTCCCTGAGTGATATTGGAGATGAGGACATCGCCTTTCTTATGCTTGCGGTCGCCAATTCAGGCGTCGGCGTACGCTTCTACGA
Source organism: Plantibacter sp. CFBP 13570 (assembly GCF_014841395.1). NCBI lineage: Bacteria > Bacillati > Actinomycetota > Actinomycetes > Micrococcales > Microbacteriaceae > Plantibacter > Plantibacter sp. CFBP 13570. The sequence goes on from NZ_JACYTW010000008.1 coordinate 74,400, forward strand.
CGAGGTTTGCGGCAATAAGCTATATTCGGGCAAGCGTCGCTGGATTACTCAGTATGTGAATCGCCTGCCGCTGCCTGTGCCTACGACCCCGGAGGCGAAAAAGGTTATTCTTCACGCCCGTGCTCTCGCCGCATCCGGGCAATTCGACGAAGCGTCCGCAGAAAGGCTCGAGATCGAAGTGGAGGCCGCGTTCGTTGCATCTGCGCGTGCGGTTGTGGCACCGGGTGCTGAGGAGCGCGCTGCTACTCTCTTCTAAGTCCGAACCAGGCGGTTGGGAGTTTCAGCTGAAGCTTTTTATTCGAGGTGAGTCCCCCAAACTGGCGATACTCTTTGAAGAAGTCCGCACCCGTCGATAAGACAAGGCTATCTACGGTGAAGATAGCGCCCGTTCGGGTAGCGTAGAAGATCGCGTAGCGGACGTCGCGGACGTCGAGTAGTCCGTTGGCGGAGGCGAGCGGTGTGTCTGAGTCCGGGAGTTCTAGACCCAAGTCGACAGTGCGCGCGAGCTGCAGCTTCACTTCGACCAGCTGAGAGAGAATGTCGGGAAACTGCCCGTTGTCGGCGAACCTGCTTGCCCCAAGGCGCTCGCAGGCCTCGCGGTGGATGACGGTGCCACGGTTGCGTTCCTGAACGACACCCGGATCGTCGTATGTCCGCCCAACCATAGGTTTGAGTCGCTCGTACACGTCCGCAATCCGGAGGACTTCACCGGGCTTGGGCTGAGCGACAGGTGAGCCGACGGACGAGTGGTCGCCCGGCTTCAATCGACTGATGAAGTTGCTAGTGTCGATGGCTGACACGAGTTTTGATCCAGCTGACGCGCCGATTCGCGCGGCCTGGAACTTCGTGGTTAGCTTGCCCGTTTTGTCAAACTGCGCAAGGTCTGCTCCGGCGATGACCTTGACGTCGCGAATCTCGAAGTCGTCGAGAATCAGAATGACGTACCGCCGCTCGGCATCGACTTCGTCGTTCCAGATTTGCAGGTTACTTGCCTGCTGCGCGTAGACGTCAATTGCTGGGTGGGGAAGGCGTGGGCCTCCTCTCACCTTCACGAAGGCTGGTGGGGCTTCGTAACCGAGCGCCTCACAGACGAGGGTCTTCGCGACCTTCGCCCTGGTCCGAACCGGCAGCCCGGCTAGGTCTGTATTGCCGACCAACTCCGTTTTGAGAAGCACTTCGAGATGATGCGGTGCGAAGAAAAAGCGGGAGTCCGCGGTCGCGGATTGAGCATATAGATGTATTGCGTTCCAAGCCACTTGGTCACGAACGGTCATCGCTTCGCCCAGCGCGTCACCTGCCCTCACGCCTTGCTCGCCCAGTCTATTTGGTCCTGATGTTCCAATGTCCTGCCGCCCTAGTGTAGATATATGAAATAAGTGTAATTGAAACGTGATATTTAATGGAAACGCTGTGCGCACCACCACGGTTCTTAGCCCAACCTTGCAAGAATTCTCGCTAATGCGCAATTCAGGTCGAGGCGTCTTTCTGCATTCGCTGTGCATTTGGTCGGAGACTCGGGAGTTCGGCCGCCATCTAGATTGGCATTCCACGAGACGACGAACTAGTTGCCTGCTTGACATGATCGCTCTGGGGAGGGGCAAGATATGGAACGGGGTGTCCAGTTGCCAACGATGACGCCGGTTCAAGGTCGCTCACGCGCAGGGCTCGAGAAGCAACTATCGTGTTCGCCGAGCTCTACCTTGCGCATCTGGTTATCGGGACGGCCGATGCAACTTATCTGGTCGAATCTTCGTGCCAAGGACCGGGAACGTCGTCGAATAGTGGACGTCCGCCTAGGGCGTACCCTGCGCCTGAACTCCGCGTCCTCAGCCCGCCCCGTCAGCGGGTATCGTGTCGGCCCTGTGGATAGATCCCCCAGCCCCTGGCCTCATCTCTGTGTTGCACTGACGTCGAACTGAGGGGGTGCGACCATTGAGACGTTGTGGGCACCAGCACTTTCTCGGCGAGTTGAGTCGTCGTAGTCGCCCTCGTCCACGGAAGTTCCCCTCTGACCTTGGTGTCGCAAGCTGTCGTTAGAGTTCGTACAGGCGCGCCCGGCAGACTTCTTGGTGTCGCATCGTCGACGCCACGCTGTCGCGATAGACACGACCGGCGAAGTTCTGTCGCGGTCTTTGATGCATGAGCTCTGCGCTCGACTCAAACGCACCACCCCGATGAAAGGCCTCACACGTGGACGCTTCTGAACTCAACTCCGCCGTCGGCCAGGGACTCGAGCAGCTTGGGCTGGGGCTGCGGCCAGTCGTGGAAGGCGCGTTCGCCGAGGTGGTCACTGGGATCGAGTGGAGGCGCATCCTCGAGGAGAAGGACCGCGCAGCCGGGGGCGGGCACGGGCGGTACTCGGCGACCGACGTATCGCTGATGCTTCGGGCGATGACCGAACGGATCGGGGAGCTGGGATACCCGTTCGACCGTGTGCTGTCTCGGAGTGCTCGAGGGTACGCGAGTGAGCTTCGGGAGGTTCGGAACGCCTGGGCTGACAACGCGGGGTTCACGGAGCAGTCGGCGTACCGGGCGTTGGATTCGATGCAGTTGCTGTTGGAGAGCGTTGGGGCTGCGGAGCAGGCTGTGGTTGTGAGGGAGTTGAAGGGGCGGGTGTTGAGCCCTTCGACAAGCTCAGGGACCGAGGGGGTTGCGTTGGGCGAGGCGGGGAGCGGTGGCGAGATGGGCCCTTCGACAGGCTCAGGGACCGAGGTGGATGCGTTGGGCGGGATGGCTGACGGTGGGGAGATGGGCCCTTCGACAGGCTCAGGGACCGACGGAGCCAGTGAGCAGAGCGCCGCAGGCTCCTTGCCCGCCGAAGGCGCCGAGGGCGCGGCCCCCGCCTCCGTCTCCATCCGCGTCAGCGCGACGCCGACGCTCAGCTACGCGATGGCGCACTGCAGCATCGCGGTGATCGACGAGATCGTCCTCGAGAACCATGGCGGGGAACGCCGGGCGGCGTCCGTCGAGATTGACGTCGTCACCGCCGACGGCGCCCTCGCCGACACCAAGGTGCTCCTCGCCGACCTCGGCGAAGACCGCACCACCCTGCTCCGCAGCCCCGAGGTCCTCCTCGACCCACGCCGCATGCTCCTCGTCGAAGAGCAGCGTCCCGGCGTCATCCGCGTCACCGTGCGCGACGCCGCCGGCACGCAGCTCGGCACCGTCGAGAGTCCCGTCACCGTGCTCGCGTCCAACCAGTGGATAGCCGCCCCCGTGCAGCTCGGTCTCGAGCTCCTCGCCGCCCACGTACAGCCCAACGCCCTCGTCGTCAGCGAGCTCATGCTCGAAGTCTCCGACCTCCTCGAGCGGCAGACCGGCAACAGCTCCCTCGCCACCTACCAACTCGACGACCCCGCCCGCATCGACGCCATCGTCGCCGCCGTCTGGGACGCCGCCCGCGCCCGCGACATCCGCTACGCCGAACCGCCCGCCAGCTGGGGCCAGAGCGGCCAGAAGGTCCGCACCCCCGAGGAAGTCCTCACCAGCCACCTCGGCACCTGCCTCGACACCACCATCCTGCTCGCATCCGTCCTCGAAGCCATCGGCATCCACCCCCTCCTCTGGCTCCTCAAGGACCACATCTTCCTCGGCTACTGGCGCGTCCAGACCACCCTCGACGTCGTCGCCAGCACCGACGTCTCCGAAGCCGTCAACTCCCTCGAACTCGGCCGCATCGGCGTCGTCGAGACCACCATGCTCACCGGCACCTCCGCCACCTTCGCCGAGGCCTCCCGCCGGCCCCACACCGACCACCTCGCCGGCTCGCTCGACGACTTCATCGGCGTCACCGACGTCGTCCAGGCCCGCCTCCGCAAGATCTACCCGCTGCCCAGCCGCCGCATCAACGCCGAGGGCGAACCCGTCGTCACCCTCTACCAGGCACCCGAAGCCCGCGCCCTCACGCAGGATGCCCCGGCCACCGCCGAATCGACCGCCGCTGGCCACGGCCCCGACGTCCCCAAGCGCGTCTCCACGTGGAAGAACGCCCTTCTCGACCTCAGCCTCCGCAACAAGCTCATCAACTACACCGATCGCTCCGGCTTCGAGCTCGCCGTCCCCGGCCCCGCGCTCGGCCGCCTCGAGGACAGCATCAACCACGGCACCCCGCTCACCCTCGTCGCCTCCGACAGCGTCGCGACGATCGACCAGCAGCGCGGCATCCGCTTCGGCCGCGACCTCGACGAGAGCGACCGCATCACCTTCCTCGAGGACAAGAAGAGCGCCTTCATCGACGTCACCGAGGCCGCGTACCCGACGAAGCTCCGCGCCCTCGCCTACAAGGCCAAGACGATCGTCGAGGAGACGGGCGCCAACAACCTCTACCTCGCGTTCGGCATGCTGAGCTGGCGCTTCGGCGACCGCGACCTCCGCTCACCCCTCGTGCTCGTGCCCGTCACGCTCACGACCACGAGCCGTGGCTCCTCCTACCGCCTCACCCTTGACGAGTCGGGCTCCTCCACACCCAACTACTGCCTGCTCGAGAAGCTGCGCCTGAGCCTCGGCCTGGAGATCCCCGGACTCGCGAACCCCGTCGAGGACGGCTCCGGCATCGACCTCCCGGCCGCGTTCACCGCCGTGCGTCAGGCGATCCTCGACGCCGGCCTCCCGTTCCGCGTGGAGGAGACGGCGTCGCTGTCGATCCTCCAGTTCGCGAAGTACCGGCTGTGGAAGGACCTCGACGAGAACTGGGAGACGCTCGCCTCCAACAGCCTCGTCGACCACCTCATCAACTCGCCGCTCGAGGCCTACGCCGACCCCACGCCCGCGCAGACCGACACCGACCTCGACCGCCTCGGCCTCGACTGCCCGGTCTCCGCCGACTCCTCGCAGCTCGACGCCGTCGCCGAAGCGGTCGCCGGCCGCACCTTCGTGCTCGAAGGCCCTCCCGGCACCGGCAAGTCGCAGACCATCACCAACCTCCTCGCCCGCTCGCTCGCCGAGGGCAAGAGGGTCCTGTTCGTCGCCGAGAAGCGTGCGGCGCTCAACGTCGTCAAGCAGCGGCTCGAAGACGTCGGACTCGGCGCGTTCTCGCTCGACCTCCACGACAAGGGCGCCAGGCCCAACGTCGTCCGCGCGCAGATCAAGACCGGCCTCGACCTCCGCACCAAGGCCGACATCGACGCGCTGAGCACCAACCGCGAGCTGTCCGAGTCCGGCCTCCGCACCCTCACCCGATACGCCGACCGCCTCCACGAGGTCAACGCCGCCGGCTTCTCCCTCTACTCCGCGCGGAGTCGCCTGCTCGCGATGGACCACGACCTCGTCCCGATGGCGATCCCCGAGCAGCTCGTCGCCGCCGGCACGCCCGAGGCGTTCGAGGAACTGCGGCAGGTGTTCCGCGACCTCCCCGAGCGCTCCGACCTCGCACGCCCGAGCACGACCCACCCGTGGGCATTCCTCGACGGCCCCTCGGCTCCCGGGCTGGACGCCGCGACCGTGCAGCAGGCCGCACGCGCACTGGACGCAGCTCTGGCCGTGACGCTCGACGCCGGCCTCCCGATGGACGCCCTGCGTCTCGCAACGCGCCCCGACCTCCTCGGCCTCTGGTCGACCGCCGTCGCCGCACCGCGTCTGCCGATCGGCGCGCTCATGGCGGGGACCAGGCCCGAGGACTTCACTCGGCTCGACGACGCCCTCGCCGGCGCCGAACAGCTCCGCGACGCCCAGGCCGAGTGGCGCTCGACGTTCACGCCGGCCATCCTCGACCGCGACATCGCCGGCCCGCTCCACGCCGCCGAGCAGGCTGCTGCGTCGAGCTTCTTCGGTCGGAAGAAGCGGCTCCGGGACGCGCTCGCCCAGCTGAGCGATGTGCTCGCCGTCGACGCAGCGTCGTTCAAGGTCAAGCAGCTCGTGCCGCAGCTCACCGAGGCGAAGGCGGCGCAGGACCGCCTCGTCCAGCTGCGCGGCACGCTCCGGTCCACCGCACTGCCGCTCGTCGGCGACCGCTGGAACCCGCTCGTCGAGCCGACCCAGCCCGTGCGCGAACTCCTCGGCTGGTACCGCTGGCTGTCGGAGGGCTTCCGCCTGCCGGGCACTCCCGACGACGCGTTCATCACCGCCGTCCGCGACCACTACGCCACGACCCAGCCGTCGCAGCAGGCGGCCCAGGCGCTGACGACGCTCGCGAGCACCTGGAGCGACGTCCTGCGCACCGCGTCCGTCAGCACCGAGCGCCTGTCGGCGTGGTCGGGTGGCGAGGGCTTCCTGCAGGCCTGGTGGTCGACGCGCGACGCCCGCCGTCTCGACGCCGCCGAGCCCGTCGTCCTCGAACGCTGGCTCGACCTCGTGCGGGTCGTCGAACCGCTCCGCACCCACGGACTCGACGACGTCCGCGCTGCGATCCTCGCCGGTCGCATCGAGACCGAGGACGCGACGCTCGCCTTCGAGAAGGGCCTCGCACAGGCGTCGATCGACGAGCGCGAGCGCACCACCACGCTCGACGCCTTCGATGCCACCGCCCACAACCGCAGCGTCACCCGCTTCACCACGAGCGTGAAGGCCGTGCGCGAGGAACTGCCTCGGGCGATCCCGGCGTCCGTGCTCGGGCTAAGGACGTTCAGTTCGCAGTCGGAGAGCGGTCAGGTCGGTGGTCTGCGTCGCCAGATCGACCGCCAGCGCGGCGGGATGAGCGTCCGTGCGCTGCTCGAGAACTTCGGCGAGCTCATCACGCAGATCATGCCGTGCACGCTCGCGAGCCCGGAGTCGGTCGCGCGGTTCTTCCCGGCCGCCGCCGAGCTGTTCGACATCGTCGTGTTCGACGAGGCGTCGCAGATCCGGGTCGCCGACGCGATCGGGGCGATGGGGCGTTCGCGCTCGGTCGTGGTCGTGGGCGACAGCAAGCAGATGCCGCCGACGACGTTCGCCGAGGCTGGTGCGACGATCGACGACGACGCCGACTTCACGAGCGAGGTGCTGCAGGACGAGGAGTCGATCCTCTCCGAGTGCGTGCAGGCGCGGGTGCCGAGCAAGTGGCTGTCGTGGCACTACCGCAGCCAGGACGAGTCGCTCATCGCGTTCTCGAACCACCACTACTACGACAGCCAGTTGTCGTCGTTCCCGGCGCCGTTCGCGGGTGCGGGCGACGGTGGGGTCGCGGGTCACGGGCTGGCTTTCGTGCGGCTCGACGGGCAATTCGAGCGGGGCGGTCGTGGCAAGTCGATGCGGACGAACCCGGTGGAGGCGCAGGCGATCGTCGAGGAGATCTCGCGTCGCTTCGAGGCCTCGCCGGACGAGACGCCGTCGCTCGGGGTCATCACCTTCAACGCGCAGCAGCGGACGCTGATCGAGGATCTGCTGCGCGACAGTGCCGACCCGCGGATCGCGCTGGCGCTCGACGAGCAGGACGGACTCTTCGTCAAGAACTTGGAGAACGTGCAGGGCGACGAGCGCGACACGATCCTGTTCTCGATCGCGTTCAGTGCGAACGAGAAGGGCGTGATCCCGCTGAACTTCGGGCCGCTCACGCGGGCGGGTGGCGAGCGGCGGTTGAACGTGGCGGTGACGCGGGCGCGGCGACAGGTGGTGTTGTTCGCGAGCTTCGACCCGTCGGAGCTGCGGGCGGAGCAGACCTCGTCGATCGGCATCAAGCACCTGAAGGCGTATCTGGAGCTGGCACAGCGGGGGAGCGAGGCCGCGGGCGAGGACGGTCGTCGGCAGGCGATCATCGACCGCCACCGCGACGAGATCGCCGACGAGCTGCGCTACGCCGGGAACGCCGTGCGGACGGATGTGGGCTTGTCGGACTTCCGCGTCGACATCAGCATCGCGACCGAGGCGGAGCCCGACCGGCCGCTGGTCGCGGTGCTGCTCGACGGGGCGTCGTGGCGTGAGCGTCGGACGGTCGCGGACCGTGACGGACTTCCGGTCGAGGTGCTGAGTGGCCTGATGCGGTGGCCGGGCGTCGAGCGCGTGTGGCTGCCGGAGTGGTTGCACCACCGTGAGGAGGTGCTGGACCGGTTGGTCGCGGCGGTCGAGGCTGCGGCTGAGCGGGCTGCTGCGGGGAGTGCGGTGGCGGAGGTGTCGGGTGTTGCGGAGTCGGATCCGGCTGATGCGTCGGTTGCCGATGATGCCGATGTCGCTCCCGATGCCTCGGATGCGCCCGCACCCGTTCGCAGCGCCCGCGTGCGCGAGTGGTCGGAGCGGCTGGCTTCGCTGGAGACCCTGTCGGAGTTCCGTGACCGCAAGGTCGGTTCGGCGCAGCCCGTCGAGGCGGTGCCGGTGGCGGACACGTCCGCGCGGCACTCGGAGCTCTCGGACTACCAGCCCTGGGACGCCCCCACGCTGGGCGGGATCGAAGTGCTCGACCGGTTGCCGGGTCGTCAGTCGGTCGTCGCGGTGCAGGGCGCGATCCGTGCGGCGGTGGAGGCCGAGGGGCCGATCCACGTGACGCGTCTGGCGAAGCTGGTCGCGGGTGCGTTCGGTCTCGACCGGGTGGTGGGTTCGCGGGCGAAGTCGATCCTCGACAAGGTCCCGGCCGAGTTGCTGGGTCGCTCAGACGAGCCGTTCGCCTGGCCGACCTCGATCGACCCTCTCACGTGGCGCGGTGCCCGTCAGTCCTCGGCGGATGTGGCCCGAGCGATCGAGCACATCTCCCTGGTGGAGATCGCGAACGCGATGGCGATCGCCGCGGAGGAGTCCGCCGGCCTCTCGCCCGACGAACTCCGCCGCGAGACCCTCGCCATCTTCGGCGGCAAGCGAGTCACCGCTGCGATCGGGTCGCGCCTGGACGAGGCCCTCGAGTTCGGATTGGCCTCGGGGCGTCTGGTCCGAAGTGGGGAACACACCATCACGGCCCAGCCTCTTTGAGACGTGTCTACGTTCGTCGTCCAGCCTCCGAACGACGCCGGGGACTGATCGGTGGGCAGTGCTGCTCGGGCCCGATCGTGAGTCCGGAAGGAGCAGACGGACCCGGCGAGCTCTAGGTGTTATCGCCGCCGATCTCCGTTTTCACGCCGAGTACCGCGACGGCCGCTGCCAGGCTGAACATCGCGACCGTGCCGACAGCGCCAACAATCTTGAACACGAACATCTTGTGCTCCGAATCCTTCGCCGCTTCGCGATCAATCGCTTCCGTGAGCAGGGCGAGGATGGCCAACCGATCGTCTGATGTCAGTCCTTCGCGATCGAGTTCGCGATTGAGGGTCTTCCGGTAATCGGCAAAGGCCTTGTGGACCTTCTTCTGGCTCTTCCAATTGGCCTTGAGCCCGCTGGTTGCTTGGCTCTGCACCTCCGTCAGGGACTCCATCACGAGCGATTTGAAGTCGGGAAACTGCTCGACGACCTTGAGGGCGACTTCTTTGCTCATGTTTGGAAGCTCCGAGACGAACATCATGAACTTGTCCTTCGACAGGTTCCTCCAGGAGTCGATCCCCATCTTCTTCTTGAGCGCGTCTTCGTTATCGATGTTCATATTCGTCCTCTTTCTGGATGTACAGGGCAGCCGTTCGCTGGACACCGGGAGTCGGTCCTGTCGACCGTTGCTTCGCCGTGCAATCGTCCTCGTAAGGCGAGGCACATGATCAGGCCGCCCGAGTACCGATGTCGCGAAGCACGGCGGCCGACGCGCGGACGCCGTCCATCGCGCCCTGGATAGTGGCTGGGTCGCCGCCCGATACCGCGGTCGTCAGCGTGTCGAGGTTGGTCTGCAGTCCGACGAGGGCGGGCGCCCACTCGGCGGCGATCGACGCCGGCGCGTCCAGCGATTCCAGCTGACCGAGGTTGAAGCTGATCTCAGCCGTGTTCGAGATCAACCGCCAGGTGCCACCTTCGGCCAGCGTGGTGACCATGTCGTCGAGGTCCTTGTCGATGTCGGCGGTGTGCTTGCTCGCGCCCGCCTGGAACGCGGCGACATCGACCACGGCGGGCGCAGCGGGTTCGGCAATGGGCTCGACCGTCGCGGTCGGAACTGGTGTCGGCGTTGCCGAAGGCGTCTGGGTTGCGGTCTGAGCGATGGCAACCGGCTCGGTTCGTCCGCCGTTGATCGCATTCGAGACACCACCGACGAGTAGGAGTGAACCGACGACAGCGCCGGCGATGATCCAACCCTTCGCTTTGCCGCTCATGCCCGATGTGGTGCCTGGCTGTGTGGCGTACGGCGACGGAACCGGCACTGCGGCGAACGCGGGCGGCGCGGACTTCTGCAGCTGGAGCGGCTGGCTGACGAGCGGAGCGGTCGCCGCCTCCTGCGGAGGCATGACTGTAGCGGGCGCAGTGTGGGTGGTCCATGCGGCACCGTCCCAGTAGCGCTGCTGCGTCGGGTCCGCGTAGTCGGGGTACCAGCCGGCGGGCGTGGCAGAGGGCGGGGTGGTCGAGCTCATGGGGACGGTCCTTGCATCGGGTCAACGCGACCCGCAGCAGCATCGGATCATCGACAGCAGGTGACGGACCCGCGAACCGGGCCAAGCACAGTCTGGCGGGGGAGGGGCGGGGGTCATCAGTCCCAGAATGGGTCACGCGCCCGAGTTGTGGGAGGGTGGCGGAAGGTGGATCGACGAGCCCGGCATCTCCCGGCCAGCATCGACCACTCCGACTTGACCCGATGGAGAGTGACCTTCGCATGGCTGAACCGTCACCCGCAGCCGATCCCGGGGGAGACTCACCCGCGCCGCTGAAGTTCACACGAACGACGGCGGGACAGTTGCTGATCGCGTGCTCGATCATCGCGGCGATCGGCGCGATCGTCGTCGTCAGCGTTGTCGTCGGCGGATCGCGTCCAGCAGCCGTCCAGTCGGACAGGCAATCGTCGGTGCAGTCGCCGCCAGCTGACGCTCCTTCGCTGCAGACTGCGGATGATCCGATAGAACAAGCACGCGAGGTGGTTGGCGGCTCGTACTCCTACGAACGAGTGCAGCAGGCGACTGCCGCGGCACTGGTCGCGACCGGTACGCCGGTCACGACCGACAACTTCTCCAGAGCCTGGAGTTCTGTCCTCGCTGTCACCGACAAGCTCGGTATCGAGCCGATGGAGGTCATGTTGTGCGTGCCAGAGCTCGCTTCCTCCGAATCGGGCCTCACCTTTCCAGAGGTCGCTGCGCTCTGTGCCAGTGAGATCTATCTCGGCAAGCGGTGACGGTGCGGCCGACCCGCTGGCGTTGGCGTCCTCGCGAGCTGACCCTGCGTCGAACCGTCCTGAGGAGTGCGCTCAGCGGCGAAGTAGCTGGTCTCACGGACAACGCGTGTGGCTTATGTCACCAGTGCATTGACGTCACTTCCTGCCGCACGTAGCGTCGGAGGGATGAGGGGGAGATCTTGTTGAGGAAGCCTTGGTACACCTTCTCGGCGGCCGTGACAGGTGCGCTCGCGCTCGTATGGCTCGTCCAGGCGGCTCTCTGGCCGGAGATCCCGCTGCCGATGGTGAGCGCTGCCTACGCGGTGATCGTCATGTCGTCGGGCCTGGGGTCCAAGGTGCTCCGGGAACGTCTCCTCGCGAAGGGTCGGCTCGACGAGTCGGCTGGTCTTGAGCGTGACCTATCGGTCACCGCCCGGGCCGGGAGCTTCAATAATCTCCTGCTCGTCTGCCTCGGGCTCGGCGGAATCTTCCTGCTCAGCGGCAACACCATCGCCGGGCTCGGCTGCGTCGGCCTGGTCATCATCGCAATGATCAGCGTCGAGACGCGGGCGGCGCTGCTCAGACGGAGACGGCCCGCGACCCGCTGAGACTCGGATCAGCGGCGGTCGACCGCGCCCGACAAAGCCTGGGCCCCGTCGTGTTGTCGAGCCGGCCTGGGGGACGCTCTCACCTCTCACCTTGGCGTTGTCACTCGAGATGTCTGGCCCAGAATCCATCATCGGCCCAACTCGCGGGTACCCCCATCCCTGTGAGGTTCATCAGCGGCCTGGTGACGAGGAGGTTGTGCAAACGACGCGACCATCCGCTGTGAGGCGAGATGGTGTTCAGAACGGACTGCAGCGAGATGAGCACGGGATAGAGACGCTTCTCGGACCGACGAGGAAGAGCGCCGGGAGCCTCCAGCCAGGACACTGTCTGTGATGTTGGAATTGCCGGGTACACGCCCAGACCGACGTTCCAGAGGCGTCCATGGTGCGCACAGATGTTCCGTACGCGGACGTAGCTTCGCAGCCACGATGTCAACACTCGTTCATTGAGTCCAATGCTCGCAGCGATGGCGCTTCTGTCCGAGCGACGCTTCAAGTTGCCGACAAGACTGTCCAGCTGGCCGATTGTCAGTGCTTCAAGCATCAGCCAGGATGGCGGAAGTTCCGGTTCGTCGTACGTGGTCAGATAGTGCTCCAGAGCGGACCGGTGGACCAACGCGTCTTCGCCCGCATCGGGCGCGCCTCGTAGCCGTTCGTCGCATGACTTTCGAACGATCTGCAGCAGCCCGGCGTGCATTCGGACGTCGCGGAAGTGCTCGGCATTCATGTACCAATGGGCATCTCCGTATGCCGTCGACATGTGGTCGGTGACCGCAGCCCGCACGGCGACTTCGACACGCTCCAACGCATCCATCACGAGCAAGCGAAGAGCCCGGTCGAACACATAGAGGTCGAGCACGTCGTCGAACGAGGTTCCGTCGCGGAACAGATGGTCTGTCCCTGGACTCCGGAATGGAATCGTGTATGGAGATAGCCGGAAATAGCCGATGTGTCTGAGGTACCGACGAGTTCGGTCTCGGTCAGCGATCGTCAGACCGCGCTCTTCGAGTCGACTCACGAGCGCGTCAAGGCTGAGCGCCTCCTTCTCATAGCGAAGGGTGCCGCGGGGTCGAGGTGGTCGAGGCAACCATGGTCCTCCCGAGTGAACAAAAAAATCCCCCAAGTGCGCTTCAACGAGAGGCGTGGGGGATGTGGTGAGTGAAGCCTAGCATTCAGGCGCTGATGGTGGGACGGCGGCGTTGAGGCTGTGCAGAGCGTCGACTGCGGGACCCGCGACCACCTCGACCTTGAACCCCGCCTCGTTCTCGAGCCAGCCCGCGTAGTGCTGCTCGCCACCGGCGTGCGGATAGCGATCCTGGTACAGCGGCCGCCAATCGTGCTCGGGGCCCGCCGCCATGATCGCGTCGACAGCCTCCCGCGTGCCTCCGCGGAACGCGAGATGGTTCACGCCCGGTCGTCGCCGATCGTGCGACTCCGCGCTGAGGTTCGGCGACTCCGTGAGCGTGACGTAGGTGTCGCCGGCCTCCCAAGACTCGCCGCCCGGCCATTCGCTCTCCTGGGAGAACCCGACACCAGACAGCAGCCAGGCCCAGCTCGCACGCTCCGCTTCCACGTCCGCGAGCCACACCTCGACGTGATGCAGCCCGGGACCGGCCGGCGCCGACGGACGCTCCCGCTGCAGCGCATCAGCTCCGTCCTGCAGTCGCTCCAGCGTCCCCGCCACCGCGACCCGCGCGAGCGCGTGCGGACGCGCGAGCACGTCGATGTTGCGGGCGATCCGCACGTCCTCGAGCGGCACGAGCACCAACCGCGGGTCGGCCCGCGGCGCCGTGTACCGGGGGAACAACGCCAGCAGCTCCCCGCCCACGATGAGCGACGCGGCCAGGTGGTAGTCGTTCACCCGATGCGCGCGATGGAACCGCTCCCCCGCCGTCGCCTCGACCACCCCGAGCGCGACATCCGGCGCGAAGCCCGCGTGTGCTGCGATCCACGACTCGTCCGCGAGCTCGGCCGCCGACACCGACGATCGCCCAGCGAGTGGGTGGTCCACCGACATCGCCACATCGAACGGCTCGCTCAACAGCGTCATCACCGACAGCTGCTCCGACGGCCAGGGCTCGTCGTGGTCCATCCGGTGCGCGATGACGAGGTCGTACTGATCGACGAGCTCGGCGAACTCCGGCTGCGCGACATCGTGCTCGCCGAACACCAGCGACGGGCCACCCTCAGCGTCCTCCAGCAACCCCGGCAGCAACGCCTGCCCGGCACTCTGGAACGCCGCCACCCGCACCCGCGCACTCGTGTCGCCGCCGTACTCGCGCACCGTCTCGGCTGCACGGTCGATCAGCGTGTGCACCGTCCCCGCCATCTCGGCCAATGCCATACCCGCCTCGGTCAGCCGGATCTCGCGACCCACCCGATACGTCAGCGCGACGCCGAGCTCGCGGTGCAACGCGGCCAGCTGCTGCGAGATCGCCGGCGCCGTCACATGCAGGTGCCGCGCAACCGCCGCGATCGTGCCGCGTTCGGCCAGTTCGCGCATGATCCGCATCTGAGAGAGATTCATCAGCTCAAGCTAACTGGTCACGTGGAAACCCTCAATATTCATGACGGATCGATCTGACTACGTTGGTCACCAGGACAGCGCAAGGACGCCCGTCCGCGACAGTCGGTACCACCGGCCGCCGCCGCTCCCGCAGGAAGGAACGCCGTTGCTCGCCCTCTGGAAACGACCCGACACCGCCGGTTTCGAACTCGTCGAGCGCGCGATGCCGGCCATGGGTTCCGACGACGTCCTCATCCGCGTCCACCGCACCGGCATCTGTGGCACCGACCTCCACATCGAGTCGTGGGACCCGTGGGCGGCCGGCGCTGTCGACGCCCCGCTCGTCCCCGGCCACGAGTTCTCCGGCGAGGTCGTCGAGGTCGGCAGCCGCGTCGAGGGGATCCCCGTCGGAGCAGCGGTCTCCGGCGAGGGGCACCTCGTCTGCGGCACGTGCCGCAACTGCCGTTCCGGCCGCCGCCACCTCTGCCGCCACACGCGCGGCCTCGGCGTCAACCTCGACGGTGCCTTCGCCGAGTACGTCGTCCTGCCGGCCACCAACGTCTGGGTCCACGGCGACCAGGTCACCCCCGACCTCGGCGCCCTGTTCGACCCCCTCGGCAACGCCGTCCACACCGCGCTCAGCTTCCCGATCCTCGGCGAAGACGTCCTCATCACCGGCTGCGGACCCATCGGCCTCATGGCCATCGCCGTCTGCCGAGTGGCCGGTGCGCGCAACATCGTCGCGACCGATGTCGTCGCCGACCGCCTCGAGAAGGCCCTCGCCGTCGGGGCGGACCGCGTGGTCGACGTCTCGAAGGAGCGGGTCGCCGACGCCCAGGCCGAGCTCGGCATGCTCGAGGGTTTCGACATCGGCCTCGAGATGTCCGGACAGGCCGCCGCGGCGAGTGAGCTCATCGAGAACCTCAACACCGGCGGCAAGGTCGCGCTGCTCGGTCTCCCGTCGACCAACATCGAGATCGACTGGACCAAGGTCATCACCCGCATGATCACCATCAAGGGCATCTACGGCCGCGAGATGTTCGACACCTGGCACCACGCGAGCGCCATGGTCGATCACAGCCCCGAGCTCCGCAACGCCCTCGAATCGCTCGTGGCCGCCCGCTTCCCGCTCGCCTCCTGGCAGGACGCGTTCGACACCGCGCGCGGGGGAGCGGCGGGCAAGGTGCTCATCGACTGGACCGACACCCGCGACGTCGTCATCACCGGCGTCATCGACGAACAGGCACCGGTCGCCGCCCACGCCGCCCACGCCGCGACCGCCGCCTGAGCGACCGCCACACTCAGCTCAACCGCCCACTCGACCCCGAGGAGACGACATGTACGGCACCATCAAGACGCAGCTGCGCGACCAGCTCGACCGCATCGAGGCGGACGACCTCACCAAGCGCGAGTTCGCGATCACGTCCCGCCAGGGCAGTCACGTGACGATCAACGGCCGCGAGGTGCGGAACTTCTGCGCCAACAACTACCTCGGCCTCGCCAACGAGCCGTCGATCGTCGATGCGGCGAAGCTGGCGCTTGACGAGTGGGGCTACGGGCTCGCGAGTGTCCGCTTCATCTGCGGCACGCAGCAGATCCACCGCGACCTCGAGCAGGAGCTGAGCGCCTTCCTCGGCACGGAGGACACCATCCTGTTCTCCTCCTGCTTCGACGCGAACGGGGCGGTCTTCGGTGCGCTGTTCGGTGAGCACGACGCGATCATCTCCGATGCGCTCAACCATGCGTCGATCATCGACGGCATCCGTCTGAGCAAGGCCCGCCGCCTGCGCTATCGCAACCGCAACATGGCCGACCTCGAGCAGCAGCTCATGAACGCGGCCGACGCACGTCGCACCGTGATCGTCACCGACGGCGTGTTCTCGATGGACGGCTTCTACGCACCCTTGGACGAGATCTGCGACCTCGCCGACCGCTACGGCGCGCTGGTCCTCGTCGACGACTCGCACGCCGTCGGCTTCGTCGGCCCGGGTGGTCGCGGGACGCCCGAGCTGTTCGGCGTGCAGGACCGCGTCGACATCCTCACCGGCACCCTCGGCAAGGCGCTCGGCGGTGCGTCGGGCGGGTATGTGAGCGCGAAGCAGGAGATCGTCGATGTGCTGCGGCAGTCGGGCCGGCCGTACCTGTTCTCGAACAGCCTGGCGCCGTCGCTCGTCGCCGGGGCGCGTCGGGCAGTCGAGCTTGCGGCGGAGGGTGACGAGCTGCGCGAGGGACTGTTCCGCAAGGCGGACCTGTTCCGTGCCCGCATGACCCAGGAGGGCTTCCGTCTGCTGGAAGGCTCGCACCCGATCATCCCGGTGATGTTCGACGACGAGCAGCAGGCGGTCCAGGTCGCGGCGCGGATGCTCGAGCAAGGCATCTACGTGATCCCGTTCAGCTTCCCGGTGGTGCCCCGCGGCGAGGCCCGCATCCGCGTGCAGATCAGTGCCGCCCACAGTGAGCAGGACATCGAGGACTGCGTCGCGGCGTTCGTGGCGGCGCGGGGGTAGGTGCGGCGGCTACTCAGTGAGGTGATCGGCGTCGCTGAGGCCGGCCGTCGATCGAAGTCGCATGCTCAGCACGTGCCGCACCGACCCGTTTGCTCCGAGGTCGTCGTCCACCCGTCGCATGCCGATCTTCTCCGCCACGCGCGACGACGCCCGGTTGTCGGGGTGGACGATCGCGACGAGCTCTGACGAGTCCGTGTGCTCCCGGGCGAAGTCCCGACTGGCGGAGGCGGCCTCGGTCGCGAACCCTCGACCCTGCCAGGCGGGGCTCACGTGGTACCCGACCTCGAGCTTCAGCTCGCCGTTGACCCGTTGCCACGTCAAGCCACAGTCACCGACGAAGTCGCCGTCGTGGGTCTAGAGGATCCACAGGCCGAGGCCGTACTGAGCGTAGTTGTCCTCGTTCCAGGCGATCCACGCCGCGGCCTGCTCGCGGGTCTTCGGTGACGGGTAGAACTGCATGACCGCAGGGTCGCCGAGGAGCTTCGCCATCTCGTCGAGGTCCGCCGGCGTCATGCGCCGGAACCGCAGGTGCTCCGTGTCGTGGGGGAGCGCCATCAGCCGCGCCGCATGCTGCGCGCAGCGAACCCGTCGAGCGCTGCCAGAACGGGAGGCGCAGTCCAGAGACGGTTCCGCTGTCGCGACGAGCCGACCGTGAGGATGCCACGGTCGACGAGGGTGTCGAGGGTGTTGAAGACCGTGCGATCTGAGGCGTCGAGATGTTCGCGCACGAGTCGACTGTTCATCACCGGATGCTCCAGTGCCAGCGCAGTGATGAGGTGCGCGGCCGAATCGGCGCGGATGTCGCGCAAGGCCTGCTGCCATGCGGCTCGGATGGTCTCGATCTCCTCCACCAATGTCCGTCCGTTGGCGATCGCGAGGAACGCACCGTCGGCGAAGACGTGGACGATCGGCTCGACGTCGCCCTGCCGATAGCTGGTGAGTGCAGCGAAGTAGTCGTCGCGCTGTTGCAGGATGCCGGCTGAGATGGGCACAGTGACCCCGCTGGTCAGTCCGACTCGCCGGAGGGCGGCCTGCACCAGCGCTCGACCGGTGCGCCCGTTGCCGTCAGGGAACGGGTGGATGGTCTCGAATTGCGCGTGAGCGACGGCGATCGCAGCGAGCGGGAGGGGTGCCGGTCGGAGGGAGTAGGCGATGAAGTCGTCCATCGCCGCTGCGACACGGTCATGGTGCGGCGGAACGAAGTCTGCTTCATGCGGACCGAAGTTGCCGCCCCCGATCCAGACCTGCTCGTCGCGATATCGGCCGGTGATCTCCGGTGCCGATGTGCCGAGGAGCTGCTCCTGCATGGCGATGATCGTCGTGTTGGAGAGCTCGTCCGATGCCGCGAGTGCTGCCTCGAGAGCTCGGACATTGGCGACGATGAGTGGTGCGTTCCCGGTATCACGCTCGTCCAACTCGGCCTCGGCGATCGCCTTCGCGCTGCTCGTCAGGTTCTCGATCTGCGAGCTCGACGCCGATTCGCTCCGCAGCAGGATCGACGAGAAGGGCGCGGTGACGTGACCGACCTCGCTGTCGAAACGGATGATCCGCTCCTGCGCTTCGCCCAGCAGCTCCACGAGACCATCCGACAAGCGGATGTCGAGGTCCGCGATCGGCGTCGGGACCGCGGCGTCGTATGGCTGTGCGAGGAGCAGCCGCTCGCGCTTCGGCAACGCGTCGGGAGCGATACGCGACCGCCAGGGCCGCTGTTCATACGTGACAGCGGTCGTCATCGTCCCCTCCTGTTCCCGGCCGAAGTTGCAGTTATGACAGCCGTTAGTGAAGTTTAGGCGCTTATCCTTCACTAAGGAACCTTCGGGGTGCGGTTTGGACGCCGATGTCAGCGGTTTGACTCTCCCGTAGGGGGAGGCGTGATGCTTGGAACATGTTGCACATCGGAGAGTTCGCAGGCATGACCGGGTTGAGCGTGAAGGCGCTCCGCCACTACGACGAGAAGGGCGTCCTGGTTCCGGCCGACGTCGATCCCGACTCCGGCTACCGCCGCTACGGCGAGGAGCAGGTGCGCTCGGGCGTGATCGTGAAGGCCCTCCGCGATGCCGGCGTGCCCCTCGCCGCGGTGGGCGTCTCCGTCGCCGGCGCCGACCCGTCGACCGCGATCGACGTGCACCACCGCCTGGTCCTGGAGCAGCGGGAGCAGGAGGACCACGCGTTCGCGCAGGCCCGCTCGGTCGTCGCGTCGCTCGCGGCACCGGTCGAGATCGTCGAACGCGCGCTCCCGCCCCAGCCCTACGTCGGCCGGGTGCTCACCGTGCCGCGCGGCGACGAGGACGCCGTGACGGACGAGGACGCGAACGAGCAGTTCTCGCAGCTCTACGTCGCCCTGCAGGAGGCCGGGGTCGGCCCGACGGGCACGTTCTGGACCGCGCTCCGTCCGGGCGAGCAGGGGGCGGTCGAGATCGTCTGCTGCTGGCCGACCTCGTCGCAGCTCGAACCGACGTGGGGTGGTGACGAGACCACGGTCGACGTGCTGCCCGAGCGGACCGAGCTCGCCGCGGTCTGGCGATCCGAACCGGGCGTCGAGCTCCCCGAGGGATCGACCCACCCCGCGGTGGTCGCCCTGTTCGACGCGATCGCGGAGCGCGGCATCACGATGCCGACCACGGAGCTGCGGCAGCGGGTGCTCGGCCAGACCGCCGACGAGTACACGGTCGAGGTGTCGATCACCCTGCCGTGAGGTCGCTATTTGAAGGAGGGCCCAGCTGAGCCGCGCTTCTTCCGAGGCTTCTTCTCGGCCGGGGGAACATCCATCGGAATGCGAGCGAGCGCAACTCTGATCTGCGCGCTGGTGATTGACCTGAGCGCGTTTGCCAGAAGGACTTTTGTGAAGAAGAAAAGTGACTCATGGAGCGGTCCAGGCTTCGGTGTAGCGATGGCGAGAACGAAGATCGCGTCGTCCCGTTTCAGCTCCGCACTCGCGTCGCCCGTTGTCTCTTTCCAAGCTGTCTGCAGCACCGTCTGGTGCGCCTTGCTGCCCCAGGTTGCCGCACTATTCACTGCTTGCGCGACGAGGTGAGACAGAGCTGCGGACTTCGATGCGGCCTTCACGCAGAGTAGTTCGCCCGACGGTGTGACCAGGTCGCTCACCTCGAGCTTCTCGTGGGGTCCAAGGTAGGCGAGCTCTTTGTCCAGCAGTGCGTAGCCGCGGTTTGCCGCGAGATCCCTGTTGTACAGTCCCTCGGCAGTCTCCTTCGTGCCTTGGAGCCGACTTCGGAGCGCTGCCACGTCCCAGGTGGGAAGATCGAGGTCTTCAGACAGGTCGGGGATTCGTGCCACTTGTTCGTTGACAAGGGCGACAAAGTCATGGCGCACCAGGAACCATTGGCCAGCGGTCAGCAGGAAGCTCTCGTCTTCAAAGTCTTGTTCAGCAAGAACATACGACTTCAATGGCCTCACCTTGTCCGTGTGCCCACCATCTTCGCTGAGCGCTTCCACCCGCACATCGTTGAGGGGATCCTTGTCTGGGGGTAGGTCTAGAAGGGCACCGAAGACCGAGGCCGAGTCTAGATCGCCGAGTACGTATCTGCCCTGGTAGCCGAGTGTGATCTCGTAGTGGTCGAAGAGATCTTCGTTGCGATCGAAGGGATCTGGCGCTGCAAATGTCAGTGAATCATCTCGATCACGGAACCTTGATTGCACCAGTTCGTCAAGTTTCTCGATTCGAGGATCCGTCGAGGGGAGGGGCGCAAGCTGGTCGAGGAACGGAAACTTAGCTCGGAAGTCCTCTTTCGCATATGCGGCCAGCACCTCGTCTAGTTTCGCTGCGATGTTGCGCAGTGAGAAGTCTGCGATGGTCAAACGCAAGGAGTCAGAGCCTGCGAGGTTTGTAGCGACAGAAACCTGCTCGGGCTTCCCAGAGAGTTGACGAAGCCAGTCCTCGTCAACCTGGATATCTAGATCAGCGAAGTTGCCGTCCGCGGGCAGCAGCGTGCGCTGATCCCGGGTGTTGCTCGCAACGCCGCGCGTTTGGGCTCCTCGAATTCGCGAGGACGCGATCAAGTTTGCTACTACGCGCAAACCGAATCCCGGCTCAATCGCTTTCGGGTCGACTGCATGGAACCCTGTCCCGAACGTCAGGGCGAAAACCCTCTCCTTCCGCTCCATGAGTAGTACGGCGCCGTAGCTCGTTGAGTCGGAAACATGCTCACGGACCCTTGCGATGACTTCGACGTTGCTGATCCACGAGGGCTCTTTGGGCTCGCCTTCGACGAGGAACGACAGCGCCTTCACACCGTCGACCGCGTTCATGGTTAGTTCTCGTGGCGCAGACGAAAGTCGGAGAGCCGAAGCGTCTAGCATGCTACCGTCCCGCAACAAGTACATAGTCAGTCTCATATTTCCCCCGAATTAAATGCGAATGAGCAAGTCCCGTCTCGGTACCTGCAACCCCTAGCTTGTCGTCCCGCCTTCGAGGGGCATCAGTCCCCTTGCGGGGTACAAGTGCCCGCGTCAAAGGCTCGAGCTGGGCAGGTGATGAGTGCGAAATGAGTCTTGACGCCCGGTCTCTTGTCGTAGTCGTCTTGTCGATCTTGCGTCGCGTCCAGGACGCCGCGACTCGCGTACCTTTTCTCGCGATGCATAAGCGCTCCAAGCAGTGCCTTGCGGCTTCTCTTCGACGGCGGGCCAAAGGTGCTTGTGAGGGGGCGTGTCAGGCCGGGTCGTTAGGCTGGAGTCGTGGCCAACAGCAAAGATTTCGACACCCGGTACGAGCTCCGTGAGTTCCCGTTCGCGAACGGGGCCGACGGCGAACCGACCCCGGAGAGCCTGGCGGCGCTCGACGCCATCGGATTCGGCTTCCACGAGTCCACCCCCAAGCCGGAGGCGCGCAAGCGCAAGGTGAACGAGTTGATCGCCGATGAAGCGGTGCTACTCGGCGCCTACGTCCGCAACCCGCAGCCGGGTTCGGTCGACGAGACCTGGCCCGCGGGCACCTTCTCCTGGTTCCCGAAGGCGCTCAGCTGGGGCGACGGCACCAGCATCAACACGCAGGCGATCTCCGACGTCACGGTCCGCCCGACCGAACGTCGCCGCGGGATCCTGCGCCGCATGATGACGCAGGCTCTCGAGCGCGGCGTCGCCGACGGCTATGCGATCGCGGCCCTCACCGCCAGCGAGGGCACGATCTACCGTCGGTTCGGATTCGGCTCCGCGATCCGTGAGCGCAACGTCGTCGTGAAGCGCGCGAAGGCACTGCCGTTCCTCGCGCCGACGAGCGGCATCGTGTCCGTCGTCACGCCCGAGTACCTGGTCGACGGCGTCGCACGTCAGGTGTTCGACCGCTTCGACGAGCGTTCGATCGGGTCCATGGTCCGCAACACCGGATCCTGGCCGCTGGTCCTCGGCACGCTGGGTCGCGACGGTGAACCGGCGAAGGACACCCGTGCCGCCGTGCACCGTCCCGCCGACGGCGAGGAGGTCGACGGCTACGTCACGTGGCGCATGGTCGAGCAGCCCGGCGGTCAGACCGGTATCGAGATCATCGACCTCGTCTACGCAACGGACGCGGCTTACCTGTCGCTGTGGGAGTTCCTGCTCTCCATCGACCTCAACGACGTCGTGAAGTACAACCGCGCCCGCCTCGACGACCCGATCGTCTCGGCCCTCGGCGACAATCGCGCCTACGACATCGAGCACGAAGAGGACCACGTGTGGCTGCGCGTCCTCGACCTCCCGGCCGTCCTCGCGTCGCGTCCGTTCGCGGTCGACGGCTCGTTGACGATCGCCGTGACCGACGCGCTCGGCTACGCGGCGGGCACGTTCCGCCTCGAGGTGACCGGTGGTCACGGCACGGCTACGAAGCTGAGCGACGAGACCGACGCTGCCGGCGCCGACCTCGCGCTCGACGTCGCCGACCTCGGTTCGCTCCTGCTCGGCGCGGTCTCCCCGGTGTCGCTCGCCGCAGCCGGTGTGCTGCAGGCGGCCGACCCTGCTGCGCCGCTCCTGCTTCGATCGATGCTCCAGACGCCGCGCGCGCCGCACGGGATCACCTTCTTCTAGGCGGTCCCGAGCAGCGACCCGCGGATGCCGCGCCGTCGCGGATCAGTCGCGTTGCTCGATGAGGGTGAGTTGCGTGCCGTCCGGGTCGATGAGGAATCCGGCCCGGAGTCCCCAATCCTGCATCCGGACCAGGTGCAGGCGAGGCGCGCCGACGGTCGCCTCGGGGACTCCTGAACGTTGGATGGCGTCGTAGAGTTCGTCGACGTCGGCCACACGCAGGCAGCACATGAAGTTACTCGATGCCGGGTCGAGGTCGGGTGCGGGGAAGAACTCGAGCTGTAGACCACCGCGGACGAGGATCAACCAGCCCTCGTCTCGGAACGTGCGCTCGAACCCGAACGCCGAGTAGAACGTCTCCGTCGCGTCGAAGCTGCGAGACGGCAGGTTCGGTGTCGCGCGATCGTGTCGTGTCGAGGTCATGGAGTCGATGATCGCAGCGCGACCGTCGTCGGGGAAGGTCAGGCCGACGTGATCGGTGTCGCGAGTCGTTCGCGGAGGAAGGCGACCACGCGCTTGCGGGCCTCGAACGCCGGGTGGCCGTCGCGTTCGCGGACCTCGCCGGTGAGGACCGAGTGGGCGGTCTTCGAAAAGCCGGCGGCGTTGCCGGGGGAGGAGTCGAGTTCGATGACTTCGAACGCGTCGCCGAGCTTGGCCGCGATGGTCGCGAAGCGCTCCCGCGGGACGGCCCGATCCTCGCTGAAGCGGAGACCGAGTGCGCAGACCGAGCCCTGAGCCGCACGGGCCGCGACGGTGTCGAACTCGGCGGCGGACATCCCGGGGTCGATGCGGCGGGCCCGGCTGACGGGGAACGGCGTGGACGGCTGGCTCATGACGGACGCGAGGACGTGCTCGTCGACGGCAGCCGCGAGCGCGAATCCGCCGGTGAAGCACATGCCGATGACGCCGACGCCAGGACCCGGCGTGCGGGCCGCGAGGTCGGCGGCCAGTGCCCGGACGTGGTCGGCGATCGGCCGGTGGGCACCGGTCGCGAACGCCTTGAACTCGGCGGAGACGCAGACCTTGCTCACGCTCGCGAGCGTGTAGCCGAGGGTCCCCTCGTGCCCAGGCGTCCCGAACGGGGAGGGGATCGCGACCGTGAAGCCCTCCGCGACGAGGTGCTCCGCCAGCCCGAGGACCTCGGGCGTGAGTCCGGGCAGCTCGGGGATGAGGACGACGCCCGGCCCGGACCCCTTCTCGAAGCGGTCGTGCGTGACGCCGCCGCCGGTGAACGGGGTCCGCACCCAGCCGGTGAGGTCTGCGCGCGGAGCGGTGTCGGTGGTCGCATCGTCGGTCATGGGGTGAGCGTAGTCCTGGTCGCTGCGTTCGATCTGCTGGATCGTGGCACGTCCCGCCTGGGAAGCCACCCGCCGTTCATCTCTCGGTCACCGCCGCTCCTCCGCCCGGCAACCCCACGCCGATGGGATGGGTGCAGATCCCCGTCCCTTCGTGCCCTGGAGACCCATGCCCCGCCTCACCCGTGTGTTGACGATGACCGCCGCGTGCGCCATCGGTGCAACCGCCCTCATCGCGACGCCCGTCGCCGCCGTCGCCGCCCCAGCGCCGGGGCTCCAGATCAACGAGATCGAGTCCTCCGGGGGCGTCCCCGGCGACTGGATCGAGTTCACCAACACCGCGTCGACCGCGGTCACGCTCGACGGCTGGGTCGTGAAGGACAACAAGGACGACAGCAACTACGCGTTCCCGGCCGGCACCGTCGTCGAGCCCGGTGCGTTCCTCGTCGTCGACGAGGACCAGCTCGGGTTCGGCCTCGGCAAGGAGGACTCGGTCCGCCTGTTCGACCCGACCGCGGCGCTCGCCGACGAGTACTCGTGGACCGCCCACGCGCCGGTCACCTACGGCGTCACCGCCGACCGCGCCGGCTGGGCCGAGACCACCGAGTCGACGAAGGGCGCCGCGAACGTCTTCACCGCACCCGAGGTCCCCGAGACCGACGGTGAGATCCGCATCAACGAGATCGACTCCCAGCCATCCGACTGGGTCGAGTTCTTCAACCCCGGCACGACGGCGCTCGACATCTCGCGCTACGAGATCCGCGACAACTCCGACGACCACCGCTGGCAGTTCCTGCCCGGCACGTCGATCGCTCCCGGCGAGTTCCTCGTGGTCGACGAAGCGACGATCGGGCTCGTCGGCGGCACCGAGACGCAGGGCGCGTTCCGCGACCCGATCGGCATCGGCAGCGCCGACGAGATCCGCCTGTTAGACGCGACCGGCACGCTCATCGACCGCTCGGGAACGTGGAGTGGCCACGCGGCCATCGATGGTGACTTCATCGCCGCGACGCTCGCCCGCTGCCCCGACGGTGAAGGCGACTTCACGCTTGCACGCATCACCAAGGGGGCCGCGAACGACTGTGTCCTCCCGAACGTCGCGATCAACGAGGTCGAGTCGAACAACGACGCGACCGACTGGGTCGAGATCGTCAACCTCGAGGCGACCGCGCTGGACATCTCCGGCTGGACGCTCATGGACAGCGACCCGGTGGGCCACGCCGCCGACACGACCCCGCTGCCCGCGGGCACGATCCTCCAGCCCGGCGCCTACTTCGTCTTCGACCAGAACGTGAACTTCGCGTTCGGGCTCGGCAACGGCGACACCACCACGGTGCGGAACGCCGCCGGCGCGACGGTCGCCGAGTACACCTACGCGGCCCACGCGGATGGCGTCTTCGCGCGCTGCCCCGACGGCACGGGCGAGTTCGTCGACACCGCCGTCTCCACCAAGGGACTGCGCAACGCCTGCGGCAACCCGGTGCGCATCAACGAGGTCGAGTCCGACGGCGGTTCGCCTGACGACTGGATCGAGCTCGTCAACCCGACGACCGCCGCGCTCGACGTCTCCGGCATCGTCGTGAAGGACGACGACGACACTCACGCCTACGCCATCCCCACCGGCACGAGCATCGCGGCCGGCGGCTACCTCGTCATCGAGCGCGCAGCCCTCGGCTTCGGTCTCGGCGGCGGCGACACGGTCCGTCTCTTCGAGGGTGACGCACTGCTCGACTCGACCACCTGGGGCGAGGGCCACCCGGCGAACACCTGGGGACGCTGCCCCGATGCGACCGGCGCCTTCGCAGCGACGGCCGAGGCCACCAAGGGTGCGGCCAACGTCTGCGCCGGTGAGATCCCGGTCGGCCCGTGGCCCGGTTCGCCCGACGTGACGGTGCTCGACACCACGCCGATGTTCCTCGAGGACAGCTCCGGCCTCGACACCCAGGTCACCGCTGACGGCGCGTTCCTCTGGGCCGTCGACAACGGCACCGGCTCGTTCTGGAAGCTCGCGATCGCCGCAGACGGTTCGGTCTCGTTCGTCGACGGTTGGGAGAAGGGCAAGCGCGCCCGCTTCCAGAAGGACGCGTCGAACCCGTCTGCTGCGGGTCCTGATACCGAGGGCATCACGGTCGACGGCGCTGGTTCCGTCTATGTCGGTGTCGAGCGCGACAACAGCGTGAAGGGCACCACGCTCAACGCCGTGCTCAAGGTCGACCCGAACGCGCCCGGCCCCGACGTCGTCGCCTCTGAGGAGTGGGACCTCACGGCCCTGCTGCCGACGGTCGGTGCGAACCTCGGTGTCGAGGCCGTCGAGTGGGTGGCCGACGGCGACCTCACCGGCAAGCTCTTCGACGACAACACGAAGGCGACGTACGACCCGGCGAACTACGCGGGCCACGGCGACGGACTGTTCTTCGTCGGCGTCGAGGACACCGGCGACGTGTACGCGTTCGCACTGAACGCCGACGGCTCGGCCACGCTGATCTCGACGATCGACCCGGGCCTCCCGGCGGTCATGGCGCTCGACTACGACACGACGCTCGGCGTGCTGTGGGCCGTGTGCGACGACGGCTGCGCGGGTACCGGTGCTCAGATCACGTTGAACGGGACCGAACAGCCGGGGATTGCTCAGGTCGAGCGTCCGGCCGGCCTGCCCAACCTCAACAACGAAGGCTTCGCGACCGCGCCGGCCTCGCTGTCGGTCGACGGCAAGCGTCCGGTGTACTGGTTCGCCGACGGCTACGCTTCCGAGGCCCTGCGTCTCGGCTCGCTGCCCGGCACGACCACGCCGCCCGTGACGCCCCCGACCGGCGGAGTCACGCCGCTTCCCGGGACGAGCCTGACCGATGCCAACCGCGGTGCGATCACGCTGGCGGACACCGTGCGGCGGGGCGAGACCGTGACGGTCGGCCTCGAGGACCGCTTCGCCGCGACGGCCGTCGAGGTGTGGCTGTACTCGACGCCGGCGCGGATCGCCGCCGGCACGACGAACGCCGCCGGTGACCTGCTGGCGACGATCCCGGCCGACGCGACGCTGGGCGACCACCGGGTCGCGGTTTACGCGGCGGACGGCTCGCTCATCGGCTGGACCGAGGTGCGGATCGTCGCGGCCGACGGGACAAGCGTCGACGGCGCGGCGTCGGGCGGCTCGCTCGCGACGACGGGTACCGAGCTGCCGTTCGGCACGATCGGCGCGGGGGTCCTGCTAGTCCTCCTCGGTGGTGTCCTCGTCGCGATGCGTGCGCGTCGCCGCGCGGCCTGACCGACTGAAGGTCCGACGGCCCCGGGAGCACACCGCTCCCGGGGCCGTCCGCGTCACCGGTCGCTCCGGCCCGGTGTGTGGTGGTGGGTGCCAGCGCGGTGCTGTGACGTGAGCGCGGGTCTCCGGAGGGGGGCGCTCGCGCGGGTGGGGTGCGCCCGGGCCGGGAGGCGCACGCTCGCGCCGAGTGCGG